>CAZYIG010000089.1:0-4021 GCA_964647205.1 uncultured Candidatus Saccharibacteria bacterium
ATGAGTTTTTAACTTGAACTATTGCACTAGATAAGATAAATTTAATCAAAGCAAATGAGGAAAATTTTTACGCAAAAAATTAAGCTAATTCCTGCAAAACCAGGCGTCTATTTATTTAAAGATACCAACGGACAAATTTTGTATATCGGCAAAGCGGTTAATTTAAAAAAACGGATAAAATCACATTTTAAAAAAAATGATTCACTCGCTTCGTCTTCGACAAGTCGAAGCGGGCTCATTGGGCAATTCTGGCAAAAAATTTCCACTATTGATTATATAAAAACCGAGAACGAAACCCAGGCGTTAATTTTGGAAGACCAGTTGATAAAAAAATACCAACCCAGATTTAATATCCAACAAAAAGACGACAAAAGCTACTTTTGGGTTAATTTTACCCAAGACGAATGGCCGCGCGTGCAGATTATTCATCGTCTAAAAACTAAAAACCATCAACTAAAAACTGATCTTATCGGTCCCTTTGTCAACGGCACCGAACTGAAAAAGACCCTGCGTGCTCTGCGAAAAATCCTCCCTTATCGCACCTGTAAAAATTCTTATGAAAAGCCTTGTTTGCAGTGGCATTTAGGATTGTGTCCTGCTCACCAGAGTCCGAAGTCTAACTTCGGTGACCCTAAAACTTATCGCTCGTCCCTTAACACCCTCCATCAACTTTTACGACTATATGCTGACGAGCCGCTCCGCATTGAAGGCTACGATATTTCTAATATCCAAGGGACTAGCGCGACGGGTTCAATGGTTGTGTTTAAGGGATCTAAACCGAATAAATCTCAATATCGGAAATTTAAAATAAAAACCGTCCGCGGCGCCAATGATGTTGCCATGCTTAAAGAAATTGTGCGCCGGCGGTTAAATCACAAAGAATGGCCACTGCCTAATTTGATTCTTATTGATGGCGGCCAAGCCCAACTGAACTCCGCTTTTTTAGAAATTAGAAATTCGAAATTAGAAATTCCTTTCATCTCTTTGGCCAAAAGAGATGAGGAACTGTATACTATATATAGTAATAAGACTCTGCGTCTTAACGCTCTGCCAATAAGTCTACGGCTATCCTTTCAGGCTATTCGCAATGAAGCCCACCGTTTTGCAATCGCTTACTATAGAAAATTGCATAGAAAAAGACTAAAATTTAAACATGAAGGATCCAGTCGCTGAAGCAATTCAAAAGCAACTCGAAATAAAAGCTCAACGCCGGGAAAAAAAGAAAAAAACCAGAATGGTAATCTCCGGCAAGAGTGTTTTAGACTTGCAGAGAATTCTCAAAAAGAAAGCTATTAGGATTGACCGGTAACCTATTTTATAGTAAGCTTATTTTAATTGAGCTTTTTTATTTTATAGATAAACAAGCTAATTATTATGATAAGATTTTTAGTCAGGATTTTAGCTAACGCGCTAGCCATTTATTTGGCTGCTTATTTTGTTCTTAACTTCAATTTCCCCATCCGCTTACCCCAAGACTGGAAATTATTGCTCTTGGCCGGTTTTATCCTAGCCGTATTAAATACGATTATCAGGCCGATTCTTAAGCTAATCTCTGCTCCGTTGATTATTTTGACCCTCGGATTATTCTCTATTGTTATTAATATGGCGACCCTCTGGCTTCTGACTCAATTTGTACCAGAAATAACTATTTATGGACTTTGGGCCTATTTCTGGACCACGATTATTATCAGCTTAACTAATTTAATTGTCGGATTTTTCATTAAGAAAAAACCTACTAACTAAAAAATATGCCGGGTAGTGAAAATTCGACTAGCTATGCGTTTCCAGCGAATTAACACTTACTTGGCTCAGCCTAGAAAATCGACATAACTTATTTACTTCCTTAGTCAAATAAATTCATTGTCGAATTTCTACTACCCGGTATGACCGCTAATTTACCAAAAATTATTGCTATTATTCAGATTATTATCTCGTCTTTTTTAATTTTAACAATTCTTTTGCAACAGCGAGGTGCTGGCGGTTCGGCCATTATGGGTGGCGGCGGCACTTCTTACTACACTAAGCGCGGCTTTGAAAAGATTTTATCCGTGACCATTGTTGTTTTATCGGTCCTCTTCATAATCGCCGCCATTGCTTCAATTTTTGTTGCAAGCAGATATTAAAACTTGAAACTCATTAATTCTATCTTAGAAAAATTCAATCAGTGGAAAAATGATTTGCAGTGGCCAAATTTTAAACAATGGCGCCAATTTTTTCATGTTTCTACCCGACAAGAAAAAAATCAATTTTTTTCTTTTGTTACCCTTGCGGTTCTTGGTTTAGCGCTGATTGGATTTCAAACATATCGCTTAGCCACTATCGTTAAGCCAGCGACAGGCGGTCAAATAAACTTAGCAATCATTGGTGCGCCGCGTTTTTTAAATCCGGTTCTCAGCCCGGCCAACGAAGCAGACAAAGATCTTGTCTCTGTAATTTTTTCCAGTTTATTTAAATATGATAACCAGGGAAAATTAACTAATGACTTAGCTCAAAAATACAGCATCGGTGATAATGGAAAAATTTATGAAATAACTCTCAAGGAAAATGTGCGCTGGCACGATAAACAAGCTCTAACGATTGATGACGTTATTTTTACTATTCAAACTATCCAAAATCCTGACTATCGCAGTCCGCTAAGAACTTTTTGGCAAGGAATAGAAATAGAAAAAGTTGATAATCTAACCGTCCGTTTAAAATTAAAAAATCCTTACTCACCGTTTTTCAATAATTTAACCTTCGGCATCCTGCCCAAACACCTCTGGGAAAATGTTCCGGCAGCTCAATTTCCCCTTAATGAAATGAACCTAAAGCCTATCGGCTCTGGCGCTTACGCTTTTAATAAATTCCAAAAAGACACTAAGGGAAACGTAAAAAGTATTGAGCTTAAATCATTTAAGGACTATTTTGAAGGCCCGGCATTCATCTCAACTTTAATTTTTAATTTCTATCAGTCAGAAGACGATATTTATACTGATTACAAAAAAGATAATCTTGATGTTTTTAATTTGGCTTCGGCCAAAAATTTTACGGACTTAAAAAATAAAAAAAACACGAATGTTTCGGTTTATCAATTAACTCTGCCTCGCTATTTCGCTGTATTTTTTAATCAAACCCAAAATAAATTTCTAGCCGACAAAACAATCCGGCAAGCTCTGGCCTGGAGTATTAACAAAAAAGAAATAATCGATCAGGTTTTTGGCGGCTATGGCAACGAGGTTAATTCTCCATTGCTCAAAGATATGATTGGTTATTCTGATCAATCCAAAGTTTATGATTTCGCCCTCCAGCACGCTAAAAATACTTTAACAGCTGCTGGCTGGACAGATACAGATGGAGACACCATTCTAGAAAAAGATAACCAAAAACTAGAAATAACCTTGACTTCAATTGATTGGCCAGAGTTATCTCAAAGTGCCGAACTTATTAAAAAACAATGGTCAGCGCTGGGCGTGAAGGTAAATCTGGAAATAAAAGAAACCGGAAAAATTCAAAATGATATAATTAAACCAAGACAATATCAAGCTTTGCTTTTTGGCGAGGTCTTGGGTTTTGAACCAGATCTTTTCCATTTTTGGCATTCTACTCAAAAAAAAGAATCCGGTTTAAATTTAGCCTTATACGAAAACCCGGAAGTTGATAAATTACTTTCGGCCTCAATAGAAGATATGGATCAAGCTTCTCGGGCCAGCAAAAACCAACAAGTGGCAAATTTAATTACCGAAGACCTGCCAGCTATTTTTCTTTTTAGCCCCGATTATCTTTTTGTCGCTAAAAAAGATATAAAGGGTATTACTCTTAAAAATATTGACGTTCCATCTTCTCGTTTTGCCCAAATCAATCAGTGGTATCTAAAAACCAGCCGCGGCTGGAAATAAAAATATTTAAAAATTTAAAGATCAAAATGTAAAATTAAGGTGTCGCGCCTTGCGCGACATATATAATTCCGTTCGCTACTGCGAACGGAATACCAAAATTTTTAACTTTTCATTTTGTATTTTTAATTTAATAGCATGGAGGGAGA
>CAZYIG010000090.1:0-3988 GCA_964647205.1 uncultured Candidatus Saccharibacteria bacterium
GATCAATTAGAAATTAGAGCAATTAGTTATTTTATTATATTTATGCTCAAGAAAACCCTTTGTTTCATATTAAAAATACTGGCTCAAGCCACACTTTGGCGTTATAAACCGATGATTGTTGGGGTGACGGGCAGTGTTGGCAAAACTTCTACCAAAGAAGTTATTTACGTTATTCTAAAAAACAAATATAATGTCCGGCAGAACATTAAAAATTATAATAATGAAATAGGTGTTCCTTTAACTATTTTAGGACAGGAAACAGGTGGCAACTCCTCTTGGCGATGGTTGCAGATTTTTTTAATTAGCTTATTTGAAATTTTTTACACTAAGAATTATCCGGAAGTTCTGGTTTTGGAAATGGGGGCGGATCGATTGGGTGATATTGCTTATCTAACCAACTTTGTAAAATGTGACGTGGGGGTAGTTACGGCGATTGGCGAGATTCCGGTTCATGTTGAATTTTTTCAAACAGCCGATCAAGTAGCTAAAGAAAAAGCGAATATTTTAAGATATTTGAAGCAAGATAATTGGGCCGTTTTGAATTTTGATGATGAACGGATAAAAATGATGGCACGCCGGACACAAGGAAAAATTTTTAGTTATGGTTTTGAGGAAAAAGTTAATTTGCGGGCAGTTAATTTAGAACAGCATTTAGAAAATCTAAACGAGGCGGGGATTTCTTTTAAAGTAGATTATCAGGGTAGCAATGTGCCGATTCGCTTAAAAAATGTTTATGCTAAACATCAGGTTTATTCTATTTTGGCCGGGATGGCTGTCGGTTTAATTTTTAAAATGAATTTAATAGAAATCACGGGAGCTTTGAAAAATTATGAACCGCCAGCTGGCCGTCTGCGATTAATTTATGGTATTAAAGATTCTTGGATTATTGACGATACTTATAATTCCTCGCCGAGTTCAACATTAGGCGCCTTGGAACTCCTTGCTCTGATGCCCGGAAGAAAAATAGCCGTGATTGGCGATATGTTAGAATTGGGATCCTTTACCGAGGAGGCGCATCGACGAGCGGGAGAAAAAGCGGCGCAAATAGCCGAAATTCTTTTAGCGGTTGGTGAGCGAGCGATTTTTTTGGCCGATGAAGCTAAAAAACAAGGAATGCCAAAAGAAAAAGTTTTTCATTTTGCCAGCGCCGAAGAAGCCGGCCGCCTACTGCAGGACTTGGTGAAAGAGGGCGACGTTATTTTGGTTAAAGGGTCACAAGGAATCAGGATGGAAAAAGTGGTCAAAGAAATAATGGCTGAGCCCCAGCGGGCTGAAGAATTATTAATCCGGCAAGAGGAGAGTTGGAAGAACAAATAAATAACGGATGGAGTGTTTAAAAATTGAAAATCATTAAATCCCGCCTTAGGCGGGATTTAATGTTAATAATATTTTTTAATAACCGAAACCACCACGCCGCCGATTTTTAATTCTTGTTTGGGATAGATATTAGGATAATCTTTGTTGGCGGGAATTAAAATTATTTCTTTATTCCTTCTTTGAAAATATTTCATAGTCCAGGCACCATCAACTTCGGCAATAACGATATCGCCGTTAATCGGCTCTTTGTCCGATTCGGCAATGACGAGGTCATTAGGTGAAATGCCAGCTTCAATCATTGACCGACCAATGACTCGGAGCATATAATTTTTCTCGGGCCGGGTTAGCAGATATTGGTCAAGAGAAATAGTGTCCATGTCTTCCTGATTCGCCATAGTAGGGAAGCCGGCTTCCACGGTACCTAGAACTTTTAATTCGTGGGCGATTTTTTTGGGAATAAGCTTGCCTTGGGAATCTTTATCCAAATAGCCCTGCTCAATCAATTGTTTCACCACGCGCCAAGCAGCGTTAACGGATTTAAAATTTAAAAGCTTGGCGATTTCGCGATAGGAGGGAAGCCGCTTGCGGTCAAAATAAAATTTTCTGATTTTGGCTAGTGGTTTCTGGAGTTCCATATAGCTTTACGTGTCATCCTGAACGAAGTGAAGGATCCTGTCGTTTAATGACAAATTTCCAATTTCCAATGACAAATAAAATCCAAAGCTCAAATGTCCAAAAGTTATAGTTTGACATTTAAGCATTAATCATTGATTTGTCATTCGTCATTAGGATTTTGTCATTTAGTGTGAACAGGTTCTTCTCCGCCGGCGGCGGATCAGAATGACAACTTTTATTATATATTCAGTCTATTGAACATCCGTTCACTTGTCAACTGATTAGGCTGTGGATAAGGGCGAGAGAGTTAAATTCATTTGAAAAAAACGAGAAAAGATGATAAATTAGAGATGCTCAAATCAATCCTGAATTCATTTGAAAATTGAAAATTTTTTACGGCCCCGCGCTGAGCGCGGGTTAAGCCAAGCTAAGCTTGGCCCTATCGTCTAGTGGTTAGGACGCCTGGTTCCCCGTCTGCCGCGCCCGCCAAAAGCTACGCTTAGGCGTTGCGGGCGGGCCAAAGCATGCCGCTATCGTCTAGTGGTTAGGACGCATGGTTCTCATCCATGCAACCGGGGTTCGATTCCCCGTAGCGGTACAAATTTAAGGCATAGCGGGCAGGTCATCCAGGTAACCCGGGTTCGAATCCCGGTAGCGGTACCAATTATGTTAAGAGGTTCGCCCCGAACCGCTAAAGGGTTCGGGGCGCCCAGTACCGTTTACTGGTACAGGGCGATTCCCCGTAGGGCTACCAGATTCTAGTTTAAGCCGTTTGGCGACGAGGTCAAACGGCTTTTTCCATTCAACAGAGAGGTTCCCGCCGTCTATTGCCAAGTATAAATGTTATGTATTAATATATAGTATTACATAAGAGATAAGTTGTTTACCAACTGAAAAAAGAGGAGGTAGGTTATGATGAAAAAGTTTGTAAAAACGGTTACAGTTACTGGTGCAGACGATAGTATCCGGCCGGAAGAATTAATCCCAATTGCTAAAGAATTTCCGTTTGTAGAATTTGGGATTTTATTGTCAAAAAAACAAACAGGAGCAAAGCGGTTTCCGTCTTTAAGGTGGCTGCAAGAATTGAATAGCAATGTCTGGTGCCAACACCCGCTTTGGCTAAAGAATCGCAGAATGAATTTAGCCGGTCATTTATGTGGTCGCTGGGTTCGCGATGTATGCCTCGGGGACACAGATTTCTTACGGCAGTTCGGTTTCAATTGGGGTATGTTTGATCGCCTCCAATTTAATTTTCATGCCGAGCCACATAGGGTTGATTATGAAAAATTTGCCTTAGTGCTTCAAAGAGGGCTAAGGTCAGCGTTGGCCGGAAGGCAATCTTTCATTTTTCAAATGGACGGAGCAAACGATGAAATGTTTCATCGTTTGAGCAACCAGGAGGACAGAGGAATCTTTGTTTCGCCACTATTTGATACTTCCGGTGGCGCCGGAATATTACCCAGGCAATGGCCAAAACAAATCTCTGGGCGATACTGCGGATATGCGGGCGGACTGGGACCGGAGAATATTCAGCAAGAACTGGAAAAAATTTCCAAGGTGGCGATTGACCTAATTTGGATTGACGCGGAGACTCGGCTGAGATCTGAAAATGACAAGGTTTTTGATTTAGAAAAAGTTCGCCGGTTTTTAGAAGCAGCAAAGCCTTGGGTGATAGATTAATCAGGGGGTGGTAAAATTTAAGTTTTCCTTTAGAAGAACTTTCAGAAGCGTTTCACAAATAATCGTGGGACGCTTTTTCTTTTTAACAATGATTCTGCTATAATAAAACCAATGAAAAATTGGTTGTTTTTTATTTTAGTGATAATTTTATTAGCCGCGGTGGGGTGGCTTTTTTATTCTGGCTGGTCCAATTCTAAAACAGAAGAGAATATTAAGGCAGCGATTGAATCAACAACTACACCTACGCCATCCGAAGAACCAATTTTTGAACCTTTGCCGTCAGCTGAATCGGCTTATCAAAAACCAGCCGAGAATGCGACCATAAAATTTCCAGTTTTTAATTATCATCACATTCGGCCGATGCCCTCGGTGGCTA
>CAZYIG010000091.1:0-3966 GCA_964647205.1 uncultured Candidatus Saccharibacteria bacterium
ACAATGTAAAAGTCAAAATTTATTAATCCATCCCGCGTAGCGGGATACCAAAACTTTACCGCGCCTGCCAAAGCCGATACTGATTAGCTGGCAGAATATCGTAAAATATTAAAAGCATAAAACGGTATAATTATAAGTAATCAGCTTTGGTCATCGGCGGGCACGGCACTTTGATTTTTTAACTTTAAATTATTTATCATTTCACCCAGTATTTCCCCTTAATTATTTTATCCTCCTCTTCCTTCTCTTCTTCTATCCGCTCTTTCGCCATCTGGCGCAACCGTGTTAAGTCAATTTCATCTAATTGTTTGGCGCGTTGCTGTAATTTTTCTTTGTTGTTTTTAATTGGCTCTTCAATCACCTCCGCCAAAAGCACATCTAAAATCGCGCCAATTTTTGGTCCGGGCTTAATTTTTAAAGTTTCCATTAAATCGTTTCCGTCAATCTCTAGCATTTTAACAGAAATGGCATCATGCTGAACTTTGTCTACCATATATTGGAAATGCCGCAAACGATACGGTTGAGCTTTGGGCACACCAGAACCTAGACGGTCCGCCACGCGCAAGGCCAAAAGGTCTTTCATATTAGCCGGCCCTACGCGAACCAGCAAACGCCGGATACCAGCTTCTGACACGGTTCCAATGTCATAAACAAACATATGGTGGCGAATTAAATTAGCCACTCGCTCAATCGTTTCATTATCAAAACGCAAACGTTCTAAAATCCGCGCCGCCGCCCGCGCGCCCATAATATCGTGATTGTAAAAAGTCGCGTCCGGTCCCTCTCCCCTCTTGGCCTGTGGTTTAGCTACGTCATGCAACAGCGCCGCCAAACGAATAATTAAATTATTTTTTTCCTGCGCTCCGTTACTTTTTAATTTAGAAGATTTTACGGAGTGCGCGGCAAATTTTAAAGAAAAAATTCCATGTTCAAAAATTGAATAAATATGATGTTTATTTTGCGCCACGCCAAAACCTTTGGCAAATTCCGGAATAATATATTGCAATAATCCTAAATCATGCAAAAGCAAAACCCCTTCTTCGGGTCGTTCGCTCATTATCATTTTTACGAATTCTTCCCGGACTCTTTCTTTGGCGATAGCCTGGAGCCAGGCCGCATTCTTTTTGATTGTTTCCTTGGTCTTCTCTTCAATCATGAAACTTTGTTTCACGTCTTTCTGTGAAACTTGTTCCACGCCGCGCTCAGCGCGGCCGTTAGTCGAGCTAAGCTCGACGGCAAACCTAACTGCTCGCAACATCCGCAAAGCGTCTTCACCAAAACGCTTATCCGGTTCGCCAACAGCGCGGATTAAATTCTTTTTTAAATCTTCCTGACCGTTAAAGGGATCCACGAGGTGCATTCCTTCGGGCAAGAGCATCGCCTCGAGTGAAGAGCGGCGTCCCCGCGCCAGCGGGGACAGGGATGGAGTGGTTGCCCGGAGACGAGAGGCTTGACCTTGCCCATCTTCAACCATCCCCAGCGCCATCGCGTTAATAGTAAAATCGCGCCGAGCTAAATCTTCAGTCAGGTTCCGCGTGAAACTTACCGTATCGGGGTGGCGCTTATCTGAATAGGGGGCATCAACTCGATAAGTTGTCACCTCCACAATTTTTAAGTTTTCTTTTTCGGAACCAGTTTTGATACTCACCGTCCCAAATTTATTTTCATAAAAATTATCAGAGAAGATTTCTTGAATCTGCTCTGGCAAAGCATTGGTACAAATATCCCAGTCTTTAGGTTCGCGACCCAATAGCAAATCACGCACGCAACCGCCAACCGCGTACGCCTCAAATCCCGCCGCCTGTAATTTAGTTAAGATATTTTTTACTTCATTGGGAATAGTCACAAGCTTATCATATCGCAAAAAATCCGTTATTTCAATTGACAATCTTGCGAATATTGAACCCCCGCTATATAATGTATATACGAGGATGATTTTATTAAACTAAAGGCTTTTATGCTAAACTTGGCTATAAAAGAAACGGCTACCCGCCTGCGGAAACAAGGAAGGACTTATTCAGAAATTAAAAAAGTTATTGGCCCTCTGGCAAAAAGCACCCTTTCAAATTGGCTAAAATCGATTGAACTCACACTTAGCCAAAAAAATCGTATCCAAAAGAAAATGACTGATCAAGGTGCGATAGGAAGACAAAAAGGCGGGTGGAAAAATCATCAAAAACGATTGGAACGAATCGCTAAAATTCAGGCTGAAGCGCAGAAAGAATTTTTACTCCTTTCAAAAAATCCTCTTTTTATGACAGGCCTAGCGCTATATCTTGCAGAAGGATCTAAAAAAAGTGAGCGTTTTGAGTTTATGAATTCTGACCCATTTTTAATTAAAATCATGATAAAATGGCTCTCCAGATTTGGCGATACCCCCACCGCTAAGATAAGAGCGCGTTTATACGCCCACGAATTATACGCGCACAAAAATTATGAAAAATTTTGGGCAAACTTTCTTGAGATTAACGCTTCTCAATTTCATAAAACAATTTATAAATCCACCGTCCACAAAAGCAAGAAAAACCTCGATTACAAAGGATGCCTAAGAATAGATATCAAAGGAAGCGAATTATTTTGGAAAATTATGAAATGGCGTGATATGCTATATAAAGAAATTTAAATCGCCCTCGTAGCTTAATGGATAAAGTAACGGTCTTCGAAACCGTTGATGTAGGTTCAAT
Organism: uncultured Candidatus Saccharibacteria bacterium; assembly: GCA_964647205.1. Taxonomy (GTDB): domain Bacteria; phylum Patescibacteriota; class Minisyncoccia; order Portnoybacterales; family GWB1-42-6; genus CAZYIG01. Next base: position 2,685 of record CAZYIG010000091.1, read on the forward strand.
TCCTACCGAGGGCACCAGAAAATAAAAACCTCTTAAATAGCATTAAGAGTTTTTTATTTTGCCTTGCCTCCTTGATATTTTTCTGCTAGTCTACTCTAACTAGTTCTTACCAATCGAAATCAATCCTAAGACAGAATGGAGGTGAAAAAATGAATATTGCCTTTGATGAGAAACGAGCATTAGCGGTGTTCAAGATTTTAGATTTGGAATGGCGCGCCAAGCGCGGTGTTTTTGCTAATATCGTTCTGCCGCAAGACCGGTTAAGATTGCCCAGGAATAATGAACGAAAGGTCAATTTTCTTTTTTATTCAGCGTTGTTTATGCGCGGCGGAATTATCAGTGAAGACCCATTCCGCTGGCTGGTGACTCTGCACGACAAACGGCCGGAGTATTTTAATCCGGAGTTTGTCGTCAAAAATGGTTTAACCCCGGACGACATAAAAGACGCCTTTATTGCCATAACTCCAAAAGTTTTAGCGCAAAACGGCTTAGTTCCGGGGCGAAAAGCTAACGGCAGCGGCAATCCCTTTGCCTACAAAATTGACCAGCATACTAAATCATGGATAGCTAACTCCCAATTCTTCGTCAAAGAATTTGACGGCAATATCTTGAATATCTTTGCCGGCGTCAGAGACTTTGAAGAGGCTTTTGCCAGGATTAATCGTAATGACCGCCAACGAAACGGCGGCGATGGAATACTGGGCATGCGCCGAAAGATCTTTTCTTTATTTACCATCTGGTTACAGGAGAAGAATTTAATTCCGCGCTTTCCCACACCCATTCCCGTTGATTTTCACGCTCTGCGAATTCTTTGGGCCACTGAAATTCTATCCCTGCCGGATTTGCTGCCGTTCAAAATCAATGACCGACACCCCAAGTCCTATGCCGGCAAAACCGCCACGCAAACAAGGGAAAAATTAATTGACGCTATTACCCGGTGGTCGCAAATATTTTTATTTGCCAACCGCATCAGCCATCTGGTCATCAATCCGGCTCTCTGGGTTTTGTCGCGCGACCTTTGCGCCAACCATTTTCAAAATTCTACCTTGGCCAAGGGCACGATTTTTCGCGAACCAACAGACTTGCTGATTGGCCAGCTTCGCTGGCCGATTGGCTATAAAAACCCTTGCCAAATTTGTCCGATTGAACAGTATTGCGAAGGAGCCGTGCCGGCTGCTCCTTACTATATCTGGGGCATCCTGATGAGAATGCCGCGAGTGCCGTATTTTGAAACCATGGCCCAAACAGCGTTGCCGGGTCTGGAAGAAGAAGCCAGTTCCTT
>CAZYIG010000092.1:0-3947 GCA_964647205.1 uncultured Candidatus Saccharibacteria bacterium
AGACACGGTTGCGATCCTCAGGGGGCTCAAGGAAAAATACGAAGTTCATCACGGCGTGCGGATTACCGACGCGGCCATTATTGCGGCGGCTAATTTGAGCGCTCGTTATATTTCAGACCGGTTTTTACCCGATAAAGCGGTAGACTTGATTGATGAAGGCGCCAGCGCTTTGCGGCTTGAAATTGACAGTATGCCAACCGAATTGGACCAGCAAAAGCGGAAAATTATTCAACTGGAAATCGAAAAGCAGGCATTGAAAAAAGAAAAATCGAAAGATGGCCGCTCGCATTTGCGCCAAGTAGAAAAACAGCTGGCGGATTTGAAAGAAAAATCAAAAGAGGCGGAATTGCGCTGGAAAAATGAACACGATTTAATCGCTAGAATCAGCGAAGCGAAAAAGAAAATTGATTCACTAAAACAAGAAGCGGATATTGCCGAGCGCAGCGGTGAATTGCAAAAAGTGGCCGAAATCAGATACGGCAAAATTCCTGATCAGGATAAAATTATTAAGGCCAATCAAAAAAGACTAGTTGAGGTTCAAAAAGATAAACCGCTGTTAAAAGAAGAAATTAGCGAGCCGGAAATTGCCAAGGTAGTGGCTCGCTGGACCGGCATTCCGGTTGAAAAAATGCTGGAAGGAGAAATGCAGAAATTGTCTTATATGGAAGATAAATTGCATCGGCGGGTGATTGGCCAAGAAGAAGCCATCGCGGCAATTTCTAACGCGGTCCGGCGTTCCCGAGCGGGCATTGCAGAAGAAAAGCGTCCCATCGGCTCGTTTATTTTTTTGGGTCCGACGGGAGTGGGTAAAACAGAGTTGGCCAAAGCTCTAGCGGAATTTATGTTCAATGACGAAAACGCGATTATCCGTTTGGACATGTCAGAATATATGGAAAAGCATACTGTGGCGCGAATGATTGGTTCGCCGCCCGGTTATGTTGGATTTGAAGAGGGCGGGCAATTAACCGAAGCAATCAGGCGCCGGCCGTATAGCGTGGTCTTATTCGATGAAATTGAAAAAGCCAATTCGGAAGTTTTTAATATCATGTTGCAAATTTTGGAGGATGGCCGCTTAACCGATGCCAAAGGCCGGACAGTTAATTTTAAAAATACGATTGTTATCATGACTTCCAACGTTGGCAATGAAATTGTGAAAAATTTTACTTTAGGCTTCGCGGATGAAGAGCCGCAAAAACAGGACCAGCAGGAAATGAAGAACAAAGTGATGGAAGCATTAAGAGCTAATTTTAAACCAGAATTTTTAAATCGGGTGGACGAGATGATTGTTTTTGAAAGTTTGACCAAAGAAGAATTAGCGCGGATTGTTGATTTACAATTAGACTTAGTGCAAAAGCGCCTAGCGGAGAAAAAAATAAAAATAAAAGTTACGGTTAAAGCAAAAAAATATCTGGCGGCAAAAGGTTATGATCCAAATTATGGCGCCCGGCCGCTCAAGCGCTTAATTCAGCAGTCAATTCTGGACCAGACCGCCAAGGAAATTGTAGCGGGTAAAGTTAAGGAAGGTGATATGGTTTGTGTTGACGCGCCCGATGATAAAATTCAGATTAAAATTCAAAACAAGCAAAATTAAATGAACAAACTTCAGCAGTCAATCATTTTTTGGTGCGCTATTTTATTAGTCGGTTCGTTGGCGGGCATTTTGGGCAATCAAATTATATCTCCTTGGCTGGCGGGTATACCGTTATTTGAAAAAATCAACTGGCCGGGCAAAACAAAAGAAACAACGACGATTATTAACAAGACAGAAAAAATTTACCTGACCGAGGATTTGGTTTATCAGGAATCAATCAATCAAGTTTTGAATTCAGTTATTTATTCGCGAGCGGAAAAAGCTGGCAATAAATTAGCCGAATCAGCGGGTTTTATTTTGACCAGCGACGGTTTGGCAGTGACCGGTAATTTAGCCGCAATTAAAGGCGCGACAAATTTTATTTTGACGCGCGAGGACAAAGAATATCCGGCCGAGCTTATCAAAGAAGACAAAGAAAACAAGGTGGCTATTTTTAAAATTGAGGAAAATAATTTACCGGTGGTTAGTTTCGGTGAAATTAGCAATCTAAAATTAGGCGAGAGAGTTTTTTTGCCGGGCGCCAATATTATTGGCGGAATTTTTTCAAAATTTGTTCTGACCGGTTCGGTTAAAAGTTTGACGCCGGTAATTTTATTTGATCTGAACGAAAAACTGATTTTGGCCGGCGAACCCGTTATCAATTCCCGGGGCGAAGTTTTGGGCTTAGCCTTGATTGATAAAGAGGGAAATGTTAATTTGGTGGAGGAAGCAAAGATAAAAGATCTTTTAAAATAGACAGATAAAAATAAGGAGGGCAAAATATGGCATTTTCTCTTTGGGCGGTCGGGTGGAGCAGCCTGTTGCTATTTGTCGCATTCTATATCACCGATAAGGAATATGGATCTTCTTGGGGATTAATTTTTTCCTCGGTGCACGGTTGGCTCACGATGGCTTTTGACGTCATTGTGTTGGCGATTTGGATTACGTTTTGTTTAAACGGCGTTATTAGGCTTATAAAAATGGCTCGGGAGAGGAGCTCCGTAAACAGAAAAGGAGGATAGTATGGAAGAAGAGATGCGGCATGTTGATAAGCGTCGATGGATTTGCACGAGTATCATTGGAAACTGTCCATTATCGTCGGTGATGGCGTCGAACATGCATCAGGAGGTGCCGGTGGACAAAACCTGTCCGTTGTGCCACGCGGACATTACAATTTTTGGTGAGATGCCCGAACTTACCGTGCAGAGCATTATGGAAATTGTTCCTGAATGGCAGTGCCGGGGATGCAATAAAACCGGGTCGTGGTCGGAAGCAAACGAAGCATCAAGGCAGTGTCCTGATTGCGGGGGAGAAATTATAACTCCTTTAGTTAAAAAAGACGGACCTTTTGGTTCCGGATTGCTCAAAAAGCACTAAAAATGTCAATCACATTGCTAAATCGCCTTGCGAGTCGCGGGGCGATTTTTTATTGCTTATTTGTTTTGTATCTTATAAAATATAAGGGTAATAAAATAAACATAAAATAAAATTATGATTGAAGGCGTAATAATCAAAGAATTAAAAAAATACGAAGATGGCCGAGGCTGGCTGGCGGAAATTTGGCGTGATGACGAAAGTAATTTCCGGCCCAAAATGGGCTACGCCAGCGTCACCCGCCCTGGCGTGGTGCGCGGACCACACGAACATCTGGGGCAATCAGATGGGTTTATCTTTCTAGGGCCAGGAACCTTTGAACTTTATTTATGGGACAGACGCAAGGACAGCGCCACGCACGGCGAACATTTGAAAATTAAAGCCGGAGAACAAAATCCGGTAATGATTATTGTTCCGCCGGGCATCGTGCATGGTTATAAAAACATTTCCGATAAAGATGCTTGGTGCATAAACGTTCCTGATAAGTTATACCGGGGTGAAGACAGAAAAGAAACAGTAGACGAAATTCGCTGGGAGGAGAAATCCGATTCGCCGTATAAAATAGAATAATAATTTTTAATAAAAAAATTATGTTAAAGCCAATTAAATTTGCCAACGCCGTGGCCATTGTGTCGGCGGTTTGGCAAATTATCTATACGGCCAAATTAGCAGTCATTCCGGATAGTGTTCATTACTGGATTGGCGCTATGATGCCAGGCTACAACCTGACAGCCATTGAAACAAACCAAATTGATTGGTGGGTGGCGATGCAGGGCACTTTAATCATGGCGATTGCCGCCTGGATCAGTGTTTTTGTGGTGATTTGGTTATATAATTGTTCAGATAAATAATTTAAAATAAAAAGATTAACGGAGCTGGTCTTTCGGAACTTTTTGGATATTACTTTTTCAATTTTTTTAATTTAGATAATCTTTTATGAAAATATTAATTACCGGCGGGGAGGGGTTCAACCGAAAGAAATTTATAAAAAATATTTTTTAAA
>CAZYIG010000093.1:0-3902 GCA_964647205.1 uncultured Candidatus Saccharibacteria bacterium
GGGAAAAAGTTTTTTTCTCCATTTTTTTCAAGGCTAGATTGCCCGACAGGAGAAGGCTAGCAAAAGAGTAAAAAGAGAGAAAAACGCATTTAAACTAATTTGTGTTTTTTTCTCTTCTTCTCTTTTTAGAGTTATCCTACCTAGGCTAAGTTGCCTTGCTTGATTATGAAATTAAATATTTTTTTTGATTTTGTCCAAGATCAATAAAATCATCAGCTGCTTCTTTCAGGAGCCCCGAAGTTGAGCGGCCAAAACCAATAACTTCTACCTGACAACCGAAATTCACTTTCAAAAATTCAACAAGTGGCACAAAGTCTCCGTCTCCAGTTACCAGTATTATGGCATCAAGCTTTGGCCCCATTTTTATCGCATCCACCGCGACTCCTACATCCCAGTCTCCTTTTTTCATGCCGCCGGGGAAAATTTGCAGATCTTTTAATTTAACTTCAATGCCGGATTTATTTAAGGCTTCAACAAAAGCTTGTTCTTCTCCCCCTTCGGTTTTAATTGAGTAAGCCAGCGCACGAATTAAATGACGGCCGGCGATAGCGGTTTTTAAAACTTCTTTGAAATCAACCTTAGCATGATAAAGGTTTTTAGCCGAGTGGTATAAATTTGGGACATCAATAAAGACGCCAACTCGCTGGTCTTTGTGTTTTACAACGTTCATTCTGTTTAAAAACCCTCCTTTGAAAAGGAGGGTTAGGGAGGATTTAAATCCCCCTTAATCCCCCTTTACAAAGGGGGAGATAATTATTTCTTTAGTTCTAATTTTTTCAATAAGGCGCTGTGGCGCTCTTGATCTTCTTTGCCGAGGTAATCCAGCAGTTTTTTCCTTTTGGCCACCATTTTTAATAGGCCAAAACGGGAATGATTATCTTTCTGATGCTTTTTGAGGTGTCCAGTTAGCTTTTTGATCTGTTCGGTTAAGAGCGCGGCTTGAACTTCAGCGGAACCAGTATCGGTGCCATGAACCTTAAATTCGTCAATAATTTTAGTTTTTTTCGTCTTTTTCAGCATATAAAAATTAATTTGATATTTTTTGGGGCGAAGAGCCAAAAACTATCGTTAATATTTCGTTGTGCTTAACATAACATAAAACCAAAAAAAATGCAATGCTCTGTTATCTGAGCTTATCATGATGGCAACTGGCGCGGATTTTGGCAAATAAAAAAGCGGAGCTTGGGCTCCGCCTAGGAAAACAGGGATTCATTTTTTTCGTAGCTTGTCGGCCAATCTTTTGAGAAGACCGCGGGCGAATGACTCGAAAGCGAGGATATCGCCTCTTTTTTCGCTGGAGCTAATAGCTTCTTCCAGTCGGGTGATGGCAAGGCTTTTTTCTGCGACTCTCAGGTCGGCCGATAGGAGAATTTTCCCTAAAATATTAATCCGCTCGGTTGGCGACTCGTAACCGCAGGAAGCCGATTTCGCCAATTCATCAAGAATGTCCGCCAGCAGACTCTTAGCCGGAACCAGCCATTCGGCTCCCGCTTTCAGCTTTCTCCCGTGCTCGTTGATGATAGAAAGCCACTTTGAGTCGCCGCTCAAGACAGTAAATGGCCCGAGACCGTATTTTTTAACAAGATCTGGTCTACGCGCCAGAACCTCCTTCGACCACTTTACCAGACTGCCGATTTCCGCAAATCCGCTACCATCGTGCAACGGTACCATGATTTTATCCATCGTTTATCTCCTTTATTTGATGTCGGTTTAGCTGTGCTGTTTTTTCTGGGTAGTCGTCTAGACTGGCACTGGTCGAAAGGTAACAAACACCGGTTCGGGATTTTTGGGGTCTGTGAGAGTTTTTTGCTCGGCTAGCTTTTTTAGGGCGCTGACCATGTCGCCTTGGCATTCCGCGCACAAGCATCCTTTGCGACCATGGCTTCGTTGTTCTTCCCGGAAAAGCTGGAATAACTTCGCTCCGTCTTCAGTGAAATCAATATTCATGGCTCTCTCCTTTTCTGTAATAGTTAAGCCGCGTCATTTGTTTCCGGTGGCGGTGAGTTGTCGGTTGGCGGAGCGAGAGTAAAGTCTTTGGAGTAATAAAATTTGCTATGGCCCGTTAATTCCAGTTCCCAAATGCCATTGCCCTTGTAATAGACGCGGGCGACTTTTTGAGGTTCTGTCCATCCTCGCATGGGGCTGAAGTGGTAACCGCTCGTTGGATAGGCGCCATCTGGTTTAGTACAGAGGATTTTATCTTCGGGCTTGAAAGGCGGATTCTTACCTTCGATCCTGGCCAACGCAACGCCCCTTAAGTAATGGGCCTGGCTTAAATTAATGCCGGCCATCGGATCATAACAGAGGCCGGAATTGCTGGTACCGGCTCGCGCGCAAGCAGTCATGAATTCCTTTAACAAGGCTTCGTTACTAAGTTCATATGCGTTCATACTTCCCTCCTTATTCGTTTTTTGTTGCTGTTTTTGTTAAGAACTGCCCTTTTTAGTTGTTAAGATAGTTTAGCAGTTAGCGCTTGATTTGTCAAAGAAGTTTTTATGTCGTAAAATGAAGGTGAACCCTGTATTTGTTCCCTCTCTTTTTTAAAGAGAGGGCGAGGGTGAGTTAAATTAAATGACGATCTTACGCAATAAAGCAGAATTAAAAAATAAACGGCGCTCTCTCCGCAAAAACTTTACCGACGCTGAACGAAGACTTTGGTCAAGATTGCGAAATAAGCAGCTATTCGGATTTAAGTTTTTTCGCCAATATAGCGTTGGGTCGTATATTTTGGATTTTTATTGTCCGATGGCAAAATTAGCCATAGAATTGGATGGTGGACAGCATATTCAAGGCGTGCAGGTGCTTTACGATGAAAAAAGAACAGGATATTTAAATGAGCATAATATAAAGGTTATCAGATTTTTGGACAACGATGTGTTAAAAAATACCGAGGGAGTTTTGTTGGAGATAAGCAGAAATTTAACTAAAAAAGTTTAGCTTAACTCCTCCTAGCCTCCTCTTTATAAAAAGAGGAGGAAAATTACGAAAATTATGGATGTAAACAAATTAATCAAAGATTATCTCTCCCATCTGGAAGTTGAGCGTGGCCGGTCAATAAAAACCGTGGAAAATTACGGCCATTATTTGCGGCGGTTTTTACTTTGGTCCAAAATTCAAAATCCTAGTCAGATAGACGCGGATTTAGTTAGAGAATACCGACTCCATCTTAATCGTCCAGTACCAGTAAACGGTACTGGACGCCCCGAACCCTTTAGTGGTTCGGGGCGCCGGAGTAGTTTAAAAAAAATTACCCAAAATTATCATATTATTGCTTTGCGCAATTTTTTAAAATATCTGGCCAGGCGGGATGTCAAAACCATGGCGGCGGAGAAGATAGAATTGGCCAAGCAGTCGCCGCGGCAGGTGGAATTTTTAGAAGGAGACGAACTCGCTCGTCTTTTGCGCGCGCCCGCCACGGCGGGCGATTCTTTACGCTCATTGCGTGATAGGGCTTTGCTGGAGTTGCTTTTTTCCACGGGTCTGCGCGTTTCGGAGGTTTGCCATTTAAACAGGGACAGTTTTAATTTAGACAAAGGTGAATTTTCGGTCCGCGGCAAAGGCGAAAAAATCCGGGTAGTTTTTATTTCCGAGACGGCTAAATTAGCCCTAAAAAGCTATCTGGCCAAGCGCAAAGACATCGAACCAGCCTTATTTGTCCGGGCGCCTAAGGGCAAGGGATCGTTGGGTAAAATAGACGCGATTCAAATTAAAACCGGCAAGGCGCAGAAGGTTCGTTTATCAGAGATGCGCTTGACACCTCGTTCCGTGCAAAGGATAATCAAGCAATATGCGATAAAAGCAGGCATTGCCCGTCACGTTACACCTCATACCCTCCGTCACTCTTTTGCGACGGATCTTTTAATGGGTGGGGCAGACATTCGTTCGGTTCAGGCGATGCTGGG
>CAZYIG010000094.1:0-3843 GCA_964647205.1 uncultured Candidatus Saccharibacteria bacterium
CGGCAACCGACACAGCCCATAAAGTCAAATTCTTCCGGGATGCGGACAAATTTATGGTAATACCAAAAATAAATCCGCTCGGCCGTGGTTTTTAGAAATTTATGCCCGGCTCGCCCTGAGCTGGCCGGCCCGCCGGCTACTTCAGAGAATTCCCGGAAGAAACAGGAATCCCAGCAACGTTGGCGCTGGCCGCAATCCGGAGCGGTCGGGACGTCATCAATTCTAAAGCAAAAACAGGTGGGGCAAACCAGCGAACATTTGCCGCATTCCAGGCATTTTTGGCCGAGTGTGTCCCAAATTTTCTGGTTATGCCGGTTAACCAAACTTTTTTCTATCTCCTCCATTCTTTTGTCCCGATCTTTTTCTTTAACTGCTCCGCTGTATTGGACGTGCTCATAATCAGTCCAGCCAAAAGCTTCCAGCAGGCGCTGGCCTTTGATTGAACCGGTAAATAGTCTATAGTTTTTTCCGCTCGAGGCGGATCCGCCTTTGGCGGAAGTTTTTGGTTCTGAATTCGCGTCTGCTAAAAAGATATCAAAAGGCAAGTGTTCTAATATCTCTTCTTCATATTTATATTCAAAAATATTATCATCAATTTCCGGCACAATGGCGTGGCCGACAATAAGAATATTGCGCCGCCGGGCTTGATAGTATTTATCTTTTTCAAAAACTTGGTCGTAGAGATTAATCGCTTTTAAATCCAAAAGATTAACGCCTAGCAGGGCAAATTTTTGATGATGGTCTGGCTCGGCCAGTAAATTGCGGCGGTAATCAAATAAAATTTCTTCTTCCGGGAAAAAGAATTTTTTAAAAGAATAAAAAGGCAAGCGTTGGTCTAAAATCAAATCATCCGGCCGGTCAAGGTGACCAATAAAAACCGGCGATTGTTCTTTTGGACTTTGCCCGTGAGCCGCCAAATATGGAGAGATTTCTATTGGCTCCGCTTTTCCGCTCGCTAATTTAGACGATCCAAAAACCACCCAATTTTGTTTTTTAAGGTAATCAATAAAAATCTCAAGTTGCGCTCGGTTCATTGAATTTATTATACAAGAAAAACAATTAAATAAAAATGTGGATAACCCCTATGTCCGCACATGGATGTTGGGGCAAATAAAAAACCGCGGAGGACTTGGTGTCCGCCGCGGAGTAATTAATGCCTCAATATTAAGCTGGCTGATCGTCTGATGTCCAATTGAAATTACAGACTTCACTTTTTGCACCTTTCCAAGCAGTCCAGGTAGCCAGATAAAGGTATCGGGTAAATCGTTTGGGAGGTTTTGAGTCAACACTCCGATAGCCGGTTTCTCGGCTGACCCTTAAAATGAATTCTTTTTCTTCCGGACTGTCCATCGACGGGCCAACGTCAAAAGGAAGTTGAATTTGAAAGATACGCTTCTTCGCGCCGTTTTGACTTTTTATCCAAAATATTCTGGTAGCTATTCGAGAGCAGCTGTATTCGCCCTCGCCTAAGCAGTCCGTTTCCAGAACCCGGCCGAAGTAATTTTGCAGGGCAGTGTAATGTCCAATCGCTCCCCCGAGTAGAACAAGGATCAAGGCGAGAGGTAAAACAGCTCCATAAAAGTCTATCGAGCGAGGCACTGCTTCGAAATCAAGCCTGATCCCGCTAACATACACCATATACGAGAAAACAGCCAAAAAGAACAGCAGCACTCCGATCCAAACAGATATGAATTTATTGGTTCTAATCATGGCTTCCTCCTGTGATGTTTTTGGCGTCCTGAGCGTAGTCGAAGGACGCGGAGTTAAGTTGCTAAAAAACGAAAAATATAAATCGCGCCCAACGATATCAAACACAACCTGATGCCAAGCATGATTATTCGTCTCTCATTTTTCAAACTTCCAGCTAAAGTAACCATGATTGAAACAAATAATAATCCCAATGATATATTCAATCCTAGTCCTAGAGACGAAGCAAAAAACATAATCGCGCCAAGCGACATCAACATTAAGATGTGTCTATTTTTTCCGTTATTCACGTCACCGACAATAAGAGTTATCAACAAAAAAACAAATAATAAAACAGAAACAACTAATCCCGTGTCTGAACCAGACATACTCGCCTCCTTTCTTTGGTTGTTTAAGAACTTTTTGTTATTTTTTAATCATTGTCATTCTGAGCCCCGCATCAAACGTGCGGGGTAAACTCCGCGAAGAACCGACTAAAGATCCTTCATGGAGTTTACCCCGTTAAGAAACGAAGTTTCTTTTTACGGGGTTCAGGATGACGAAAAACGGAAAGGTGCGCCCCGAGCAGAGCCGAGGGGCGCACCAAACCAAAATTACATTATTTTTTCTTTCAGGCGAATCTTCCAGATCGCGTATTTGAATTTCAGGTTGCCCCAATTAATAGCTGGCGCCTGCTCAAAATAAAGATAGATGAAAAAGATGCCCCATAAAGCGACCATCAGCGAAACAGCTAAATTTCGGGCCATGTTATCGCCACCGGTAACAGCAATAATCGTTGCACCTTTAACTGCGCCGACTGTGGTGCGAACTTCATTAGAATCAATCAGCGATAAATTATCCGCTTTGGCCGCCGCTGTGTTGGTAATAATGTAACCGGTGCTAGGAACATTTTGAACAAGTACATCGTGGGTTCTGCTGACACTAGAACCAGAAGTCAAGGTTCCAATGCTCCAAGTTACCTGGTTAGTTGAACTATTGTAAGAGCCACTGTTACTGGCGTTAATATAAGTTGTATACGAGGGCAAAGTATCCATGATCTGGAAACTATTTAAGGTCGTGCCGCTGTTGTTGGTGTAGGTTAGAGTGTAACGCAAAGTATGGCCGTTGATTGCCGTGTTATCGGTTTGAGTGCCATTGGGAGAAGAAACATTATCTACTTTTTTAGTCCAGGTAGAACTGCCGCTAGACCCGCTCGTATAAACCGAGGCGGTATCATTAATCGTGGAAACATTATCAGCGTAAGTGTAAGCGTAATTGGTTAAGGTTTGATTGCTGGCAAGCGAAGAGCTCATCTGGGCTTGGAAAGTAATTGTTTTGATAGCGCCGGATGATAACGTGCCCAAGTTTAAGCTGCCACTGGTAATATTGGTGCTGTAATAAGTTCCATCAACCAAGGTTGAGCCGGAAACATATGACATGTAAGAAGGCAAAGAATCATAGACCGTCACGTTGCTTAGCGAGACGCTGCCGGTGTTTTGAACTTTGATCTGCCACATCACATATTCGCTGGCCTCAACATTGGTGCTTTCTGTATAGCTGGAAGCTCCGTCCGTGATATTCCGGACAGTTTTGGCAATAGAAAGAGAACCAGTAGTAGCACTTGTATTTATTGTCGCCGTGTCGTTTAACTCACTGACATTATCAGCTTTGGCGTAAGCATAATTAGTCAAAGTTTGGGAACTGGAAGTGTTAACCGTGGCTTGAAAAATAACTGTTTTAGTTGAACCAGTAGAGATGGAACCGATATTGAGCCCGCTGCTACTAGAAGTAATGCCATCGGCATAATAGGTGCCGTCAACATAGGTTGTGCCGGAAGAATAGATTACATAACTGGGTAAAGAATCGCGAACATAAACATTAGTTAAGGTTGTGTTCCCAGTATTTTGAACTTTAATTTGAAAAGCCACGTATTCATTATTGTCAGCGCTGGTGCTCTCTGTGTAACTAGAAGCTCCGTCCGTGATATTCCGGACAGTTTTGGCAATTGATAAAGTGTAGGTTGGTGTCGGAGTAGGTGTCGGCGTTGGAGTTGGCGTCGGGGTAGGAGTGGGGGTGGGGGTTGGGGTCGAGGTAGGAGTGGGCGTCGGAGTCGGAGTCGGGGTAGGGGTTGGCGTCGGAGTCGGAGTTGGGGTAGGG
>CAZYIG010000095.1:0-3735 GCA_964647205.1 uncultured Candidatus Saccharibacteria bacterium
ACTCCACCTCAATTTTCTCCGGCCGTTTGATTTCCAATTGCAATCCCGGAAAACTCAAACAGCCTTCAGCCATAACCGTTTCTCCCTTTTTTTTGGTAATTTCAGGATTAATTAAAACCAGCAAACCTTGACCATCATCCACCACTGCCATACGTTTTGGTTCTCCTACTTGATTAGCCGCCAACCCTGCTCCCCGTTTGGCATAAAGCGTCTCCACCATATCATCAATTAATTTTTTTATTTCAGCGTTAATCTCACCAACTGGTTTGGTTTTTTTAGTTAAGACTTTATCGGGATAAGTTTTGATGTTTAATATCATGATGATGCGAATGAAATGCGAATTAATTCGAATGTTGCGAATCTATCCAATCTTTATTTAAAATTCTTTTAGGATATAAAACCTTCTGCCTAAAATTAACAATTAAACCTAGTTTTTTATTAGCCGAGACTAAATATCTTCTCATTTGATAATAATCATCTTTAGTCACAATATCTTTTGCCTTAAAATCCACTACAACTTTCCCATCAATTATAAAATCTGGAATATTCCTATTTTTTGCTTCCCCCTTAAAAGACACTGGCAAACTTTTTTCTCTTATATATTCGTATCTGTTTCCTTTTAATAGCTCCTCGAAAAAATCCGAATATTGCTTTTCATTTCTAAATCTGCCTAACTGATTATGCGCCTTAAAACAAAGCCCACAAATCTTATACGACAATTCCGGATATACGGCGTCTTCTTCTTTTATTCGTAGCATTCGCATATTATTCGCCATATTCGCATTATATCTTAAACAATTTCCGAGCGTTATCTGTCGTCACCTCCGCCACCTCCGCCACGCTAACTCCTCGTAATTCCGCGACTTTTTCTGCCACATACTTTACATAACTTGGTTCATTTCTTTTACCACGAAAAGGCGTTGGGGTCAAATACGGACAATCTGTTTCCACTAACAATTTATCCAGCGGCATCCCGCGCACGACTTCGTCATAATCCCGCGCGAAAGTAATAATTCCATTAAAGCCCAAATAAAATCCCATGGCCAGATACTGCTGGGCTTGCGCCATTGTGCCGGAGAAAGAGTGCAACACGCCACGCAAGGGTTTATTGCCAACTAAGGTCCATGTTTTCAAAGTTTTCAGTAAATCTTCGTGCGCTTCACGGCAATGAAGCATCACCGGTTTTTTTAATTTTTCCGCCAAGCTCAATTGCTCCAGCAAAACTTCTCTCTGCAGTTCCTTGGTCGCACCGTTGCGATAATAGTCTAGCCCAATCTCTCCAATAGCTACCACTCTGTCTTGCCCTGCTAAATTAGCATAGTACTCTTCGTCAAAGTCTTCAGCCGGAACGGTAAATTTAATCGTCTCGCCGTTATCTTTTTTCTCAATTTCTTGTGCCCGAAGATGAAGCGGGTGCAAGCCCACCGCCGCAAAAACGCCTTCTTTATATTTTTGGGCGTATTCAATTGCTCGGCGCGAAGTGTCTTTTTCCGAACCGACATTTATCAGCCAAGTTCCCTCGGCCAAAGAACGCCGCACCACTTCATCGCCATCATCTTTATATTGTACGAAATTAACGTGCGCGTGAGTATCAATTAACATTTCAAATAACGATGTCCGACGTCCAAAAATTAAAATGCATTAATATCCGAGACGTCGGACATCGCAAAAAATTCAATTAATTACATTTTACCATTATTATTGGTAAATAAAAAACCGGAGATTGCTCTCCGGTCATCGCACATTACTGCTTGTTATTTTTTTGCGCGGCCGCTTGCCGCATAGTCTCGCAGATCTCCTCCGCAAAAGCCAGCGCCGCCTCCAGCTTCTTTTGATTGTACCGGCGGCGCAATCTGGGAAAGAGCATGGTTTCAATATGCTTTTTGTATTTAGGCCAGTTATTTTCGCTTTCCTCCTCTAACTCCTCCGGCCACCAAAGCCACGCCAGCAGAGATTTATCAAAAATACCTGTCCTTAAAGAGTAGCTTTCGGCTGGGCCAGCCGTCCCGCCCATTGGTCCCGGCCCGCTAGCCCATGGAGACCTATTTATAAACGGAAATAGTTCCTTGGCTCTTTTTTGCCAGTGCTTTTGCACCGTCTGCCACAGAAAATCGCTTGTCTCGATTTTAGCCGCAAAAAGACACAAATCCGGCTGCAGAGATAGATAATATAACAAAATATCCATCAAATCGGCAAAGCCGAACTCCTTCACGAAGCTCGCACTGCGCCAAAAAGTTCCTTTGCCGAACCCCTCATCCGTGCTAGCCGCAATATTTCTTAGAATGATTTGCCTGGCTTTTTTATCCCCTAAATCCGTCGTCAATTCCTCTCTTTTTCCCATCGTCTCACCCTCCTTATATTAATAAGAACTTTCACTTATCATTTAACCCTTAAAAACAACCCCTCTCCTTTTTCTATCTTATTTGCCTTCGCTCTGTCAAGAATTTTTCGGGCGGAATCTGGTATTATCGGCACCAGCGCCTCCCCCACCGCAATGATGACTCCTAGCAATTCAGCCAGAATTTTTTGGGATTTGTCCTTATCGTTTTTAATCAGCTCCCAAAGTTTTGTTTTGTCAATATATTTATTCGCCCAATCAATTTTATCTTTAACTTTTTCAATCGCTTCGGAAAATTTTAATCCTTCCATCTCCTGGGCAATTTCAATTTCTATTTTTTTTACTTTAATCTTACCCTCAAAGTTTTTTTCAATGATATTAAACACCCTGCTAACCAAATTGCCAAGGCCATTAGCCAGCTCTGCGTTATATTTTTCCGTTAAACTTTCCCAGGTAATATCAATATCTTCACCAAAGCTATTCCAGCTGGCCAAAATATAACGCGTTCCGTCCACACCAAATTTAGCGACCATTTCACTCGGCGAAATTACATTGCCCAGCGATTTTGACATTTTCTGCCCGCCGCTAGTTAAAAAACTATTGATGAAAATTTGTTTTGATGGCGGCAATTTAACCGCCATCAACATTGCCTGCCACATGGCTGATTGCTGACGCAAATTGTCTTTACCCGCCACCTGTATCCCGGGCCACCAAGAATCAAACTTTTTCATATCGTCCGGATACCCGATAGCCGAAATGTAGTTAGCCAGCGCGTCAAACCAAACATACATCACGTGTTCGGCATCATCGGGCACCGCGATGCCCCAAGGCATTTTGCTCTTTAGGCGCGAAACGCTAAAATCCTCCGGCCCCATTTCAACAAATTTTTTAATCTCATTAAATCTCTTAGCCGGCACAACAAACTCTGGATTATTTTTATACAGATCAAGCAACTGCTGCTGAAAGACTGAAAACTTAAAAAAGTAATTTTCTTCTTCAACAATATCTATCTCTCGGTTCGGGTGCAACGGACATTTCTCATCCACTAATTCCGAGTCGGTTTTTTCCAGCTCGCATCCCACACAATATTTAATTTTATAGTGCTTTTTATAGATGTAACCGTTATTTTTCGCCTGTTGCCAAAATTCTTGCACCGCGCTGATATGATGCGCGTCTGTTGTCCGGATAAAATTATCAAAGCTCAAATTTAAAGATTCTTTTAAATTCTTAAATTTGGCCACTTGCTCGTCGCAATACGCCTGCGCGTCTTGACCCAATTCCTTAGCGCGTTCAAAAATTTTCGCGCCATGTTCGTCCGTGCCGGTATTAAAAAAGACTTCGTTCCCCTGCTGGCGCGCAAATCGCGCCCAAATATCCGCCCGCGTAATCTCCCACGC
>CAZYIG010000096.1:0-3730 GCA_964647205.1 uncultured Candidatus Saccharibacteria bacterium
GGTGTTGGAGTAGGTGTTGGAGTAGGTGTTGGGGTTACGGTTGGAGTAGGTGTTGGGGTTACGGTTCCGCTAGTAATAACTAGGTTATATGTTTTAGTCCCAGTTTCGGTTCCAACCGCTAAAGAAACACCAACACTATAAGTTCCAGCTGTTGTTGGCGTACCAGAAATTTGTGTTCCGGTAAAACCAGCAGGAAGTGACGTTATGTCTGTTTTTGCCAGACCGCTTGGCAAACCGGTAATGATCCAAGTGGCGCCACTGCTTGAACTATAGGTGCCATAGACAAAAGCGCTATAAGCTTGTCCAACCACACCGACTGGAAGGCTATCTGTAGTAATAATCGGCGCGGTTGGAGTTGGAGTGGGAGTTGGAGTGACGATGGATGTAGTGTCTATTGTCACTTTATAAATTTTTCCATATTCTCCGTCTCTGCCTCCGGCGACATAAATTGCCTTGTCCGTCTCAACGATGTCTGCCCAAATAGCCTCGGGCATATTAAAAGTTTGAACGGTTTCCCAGCTATTTAAGTTGCCGGTACTGCTTTTTATTAACATAGCATTGCCAGTTTGTGACCTCCATTTCGTGTTTATTAAAGCGTAAATAGAATTTCCTTTTATTGATCCCAGCCAAGTAACTTCAGTATAACCGCTGGGGCATTTATAAACTTCTTCATAATTATTACTGCCGTCGTATTTAACTATGCGGCAATTATTTCCGGCCATACCCAAATACAGATTAGCGCCAAAAGAAGCCATACCGAAAAAATAAGTTTTCTCTTCACTTTCATAGCCGGTAGTAAGTTTCTCACCATTGAGATTATTGCGCCATAAGCCCGGGGTCAGATTGGGCCAAATGCCACCGCAACCTGAACCGGCGTAAAGGGTGTTGTTATACGAGGCCAGCACCCAGGCCAAACAGTCAGTTGGAACACTAAAGGCTTTTGACCAGCTTGATCCGTCAGTAGTCTGATACACTATACCGCCAATTCCGCCTGTATAATTTACAGCGGAAAAATACATAGTATCAAGAATCTTTTTCAATTCCATGCCCAGATTCCGACTGGTATCAGTATATTTTCTTACCCAGCTGCCACTTTCCAATTTATAAATAGTAGCGTATCCTCGTGACCCGTTCCAGTCTCCATCTTCATTGGTTAGATATAAGGAATCATTAAAATCTTCTAAAGCAAAAATTGATTCGGCGTCAAAAGTTTCTTCTACAGTAGTATTATCTTGAGTGCAAGTATAAAGCTCGGATTCGTGGTTTCGTCCGGCATAGCCATAACCACCAGCATAAAGTTTATTATTAAAATATTTTATACTCATCAATTTTTCTTCAGTGACACAAAAGCAGGGGTCAGCAGTATCACAAGTTGGCAGTACTGGTCCGCCGCCACCGGGACCCTCGCAAGAAGCAGTACGACCTTCCGGATAGCCAAATTCTTGCCAATGTCGTTTAGCAGAAGCAATGGCCGCTGCGCCCGTTGCTCCAAAAGCCTCCCGCAAATCACCGTAGCGGTCAAGATAACATTGGGCCTGTTCATCGGTTAGGGCAGTTTGAGCTCCGGGACAAGAAGCATGGCGTTTCTCCTGGACACAACCAGAAGATAGCCAGTGTTGCTTAGCAGAAGCAATAGCCGCTGCGCCCGTTGCTCCAAAAGCCTCCTGCAAATCAACGTAGCGGTCGAGATAACATTGGGCCTGTGTGTCATTTAAAGCTGAACAAGCAGCTTGAGTTGTTTTGATATTTAGCGCGACCAGCGCTAACAAGCCAATGGCGAGCCCCCAAAATATTTTTTGTTGTTTTCTCATAATATTTTTTACTCTGTTAAACTTTTTGATTATAGTTTTTAATAGGGTATTTATTAAAAATTTAGAATTTTATAAATCTATCCCGCAGCTGCGGGATACCAAAATTTTACATTTTGATTTTTTAATTTTCAATTTTGGATGGCGGTTCGGGATAAACCCCCACACCAATTTTCTGTAATGCAATTATAAATTAAAAAAGCTTTGCTGAATAAATAAAGTTATTTTTTATCATCCATAATTTTTATTGGTGTGTCGGGGTAAATTTTATCCTCTATCCCGAATCTTTGAGTAATAAAATCAACTTCTTCCTGACTATAACCTTGTTTGATTAGCTGTTTATTCAAGTTGTCCGGGTTAACATCTTTTAGCGGTCCTCGGCAGCCGTCACAAGGATAAAAGCTTGAAGGGCAGGGCGCATTGCAACCTCCCAAAATGACCGGCCCAAGGCAGGGCTGGCCTTCTTGCAACAGACATTTATTTTGTTTAAGCTGGCAGTCATAACAAACCGGTCGCTGGGGTATTTTGGGTGAAATTCCGGCAATTAAAGATTCGCTGATCCGTAAAAATTCTTCGTTGTTGATGGGACAGCCGGGAATTTCAAAATCCACTTTAACATAATAACTTATTGGTTTTATATCAGGATTATTGATGCTTTCAACGTTTTTGTAAACGTAGCGCAGGCGCTCTTCTTTGTCTTGGTAATTCTTTATTTCCGCGATACCGCCAAGGCTCGCGCAAGCGCCGAGCGCCACTAAAAATTTGCTTCTGGCTCGCAGGTCTTTTAAGCGGGAGATATTTTCCTTACTGATTGGCGCTCCCTCCACAAAAATTATATCATAATTTGGCAATTCCGGCGTGTCTTCCAAAAAAGCAAAGTCGCCGATTGTTACCTGCTCGGCAATTTTTAAAAATCGCTCACCCAAATCTAAAATCGCTACTTGGCAACCTTCACAGCAAGTTAGAGAAACGATGGCAATGATGGGCTTGGGTTTAGACATAATGATTGTTATTTAAGGCCGCAAGCAAGACCGAATTTAGTTTTGCTGAAGAATTTATTCGCAAGAAATGACAAATTTCCAATTTCCAATGACAAATAAAATCTCAAATCATAATGACAAAATAAATTGTTTTGGATTTTGAGCTTTGTTCGCCAGTGGCGAATTCGTCATTTGTCATTAAGCGATAAGATCCTTCACTTCGTTCAGGATGACAAGCTATCAATTGTGTTTTGCGTATATTTATGCAGATTGATAATATTTTCTTCGTTTAATTTTTGAATGGCCCAGTTCCAGTGAAACGATACCCAATCGCCAATTTTTATTGCTGGTAGAATTTCTCTGTCCCAAGTAATTTGTTTTTCAATTGGCGCTCCGAATTTAATAGTTTTGGACCCGACTAACGGGTTATAACTAATAATAATTGCTCCGGTTTTTAGTTTTTCGTTTTTTGTTTTTAGCCGGATTACTCTTCCCCACCCCACCCGGCAGGTATCTTTTAATTTCGTTCTGCCGGTAAAATCAATACTGCCCGTAATTGAGCCCAACACCATAACATGAAAACTATGGTGCGGCTTGGAGCCTTCCGGTATTTTTTTAGCTCGCCTCGCTGCTTCCGTCTTTGATAACAATCCCGGTTTTGAAAATTTTTCAGTAATTAATTGCCGCAAATCATCGGTGGTTATTTTTTCCAGTAATTCATTGCCAAGCCAATAGGCTTCAACGACTTTCTTGTTAAATGGTCCGCTGATAATCTTATTTTTCTGAGCAATTAATTGATAATACGGGTAAGCCGCTTCAAATTTTTCTAAAACCGGAATTATCTCATGAATTGATAACTTTCCAATAATAAATTTTTTCAAAAGTTCTTGGCGCGGACCGCAAAGACCCAGTCGATTAGGGATTAAGCCATATATAGCAGCA
>CAZYIG010000097.1:0-3711 GCA_964647205.1 uncultured Candidatus Saccharibacteria bacterium
ATTGCCGCAACTAAAATCGCAACCGCTCCGCCAATCAACAAAATCATTATTGGTTCAATTAATTGAGTAACTGTCGCCATCGTATTATCTACTTCTTTATTATAAAATTGCCCTAATTTTTTTAAAATAATATCTAATGATCCTGTCTGCTCGCCGGTCATGATCATCTGAGTGACCATGGTGGGAATTTCTCTATGTTTGGACAAAGAACTGGAAAGCGTATTGCCTATCCGCACATCCTCTTTCGCTTCAGTGATAATTTTCTGATAGACCGTATTCCCCACTACCTCGCTGGTTACTTGGAGCGCTTGTAAAATTGACAGTCCACCTTGAATTAAAGTGCTCAAATTGTCAGCAATTCGTGTCACATAAATTTTCTGAAAAACTTGTTTTCCAAAAAGCGGTAAATGAATTTTAACCGTATCCCATTGTTCGCGAGCGATTGATGAATTTTTTAAAACATAAGAGAAATAGAAAAACATACTGATTAAAAAAATTAAAAAAAGCCACCACCAATTAGTCAAAAAAACTGAAATCCATATAATTACTTGCGTCATCCAGGGTAATTCCTGGCCGGTTTCTTTTAAAAATCCAGTTAATTTTGGCACCACCAAAATCATCATTAAAACCGCAATAACGATAAAAGCGCTAATAATAAAAGCGGGATACATCAAGGCGCCACGAACTTTATTATTTAAGTCGTACTGTTTCTCAAGATAATCAGCCAAATAATTTAACGCGTTCTCCATCCCGCCTGAAGCTTCGCCTGCCCTTATCATATTAACGAAAACACTAGAGAAAACCTTAGGGTAGCGAGAAAATGCCTTAGAAAGAACTGCACCGCCTTCCACATCATTAGCTACTTCCAGTATTATATCTTTAAAATATTCATTTTCAGTCTGCTTGGCCAGAGCTTGCAGTGACGAAAGAAGTGGCACTTGAGCCGAAACTAAAGTGGCCAATTGCCTGGAAAAAGTTGTCATTTCTCTCAATTTCATCCGCTGAAAAACCTTTAATTTCATAGAAAAAATCGAACCACCTGAAGAGTCAGAGCGTAGGTCCAGCAAAACCAAGCCTCGTGATTGCAGTGTTTCCACCGCCTCGTTGCGATTAGCCGCTTCTACTATTCCCGTTTGCATCTCGCCTTGTTTTGTTCTGGCAACGTAATTGAACTCCATGTTATAAATTTCTAATTATTCTAATTTCTAATTACCTAATCAAATCCCAATTTCTAATTTCTAAAAGGTTAATTACCGTTGAGCTTATGAACAATAGCATTAAAAATAAGATTTAGTTCTTTAGCTTCCTGCCATAATATTCTAGCCTCAGTTTTCAGCTCCGGTTCCGCCACGACAATCATTCTTAGCCAGTGCTTTGTTTCTCTAGATTCTTTTTTAGATATACCTATTTTATGTTGAAAATCCTTCTTTGATTCTGCATCATCTGCTTCGCAATAATTGGCACCCACGCTAGTTCCCGACCTTACCAACTGACTTATTATTGATAAAGTAATGCTATTTTTTGGAATCTTTTTTGCAAATTTAATAACCTCTTCACCAAATTTAGCCGTTCTTTCTTCCAGGTCATATTTGCCATTGGGCATTGATTAGAAATTAGGTCAATTAGTAATTAGGAATTTACGTTAATTAATTCGCTTCAAGCGAATTAATTAACGTTGCAGTATCATCTTTAATTCATGCGGATTATTTGAATAGATTGCTGCGTTTTCATAAGTAATCATTCCCCGGCTGACTAAATCTGATAACGAACGATTCAAAGAAATCATCCCTTCTTCGTAGCTAGTTTCAATGACCATGTCAATTTGATGAGTTTTTCCTTCACGAATTAAATTGCGCAAAGCAGAATTAGCGATTAAAAGTTCCACCGCGTTAATCATCCCTCCGTTAACCGCCGGAATTAAACGCCGGGATAAAACACCCAGCAAAGTGGCGGCCAACTGCATTTTAATCTGTCCTTGTTGATGAGGTGGAAAAGTATCAATAATGCGGTCAATCGTTTGAGCAGCGGTATTAGTGTGGAGAGTTGAGAATATTAAGTGGCCGGTCTCGGCCGCCGTCATTGCCGCTGAAATTGTTTCGGGATCTCTCATTTCACCAATCATACAGACATCCGCATCTTGCCGGAACATGGCGCGCAACCCTGTGTGAAAATCAGCAACATCTACTCCAACTTCCCGCTGATCAATAATACATTTATCTTGAAAAAAAACGTATTCAATCGGATCCTCAATCGTAATAATATGATCCTGGCGCGAATGATTGATTTCATCAATCATTGCAGCTAATGCCGTTGACTTACCATGGCCGGAAGGACCTACTACCAGAAAAAATCCTTGCGAAGCTTGGGAAAATTTATGCAAAACTGGCGGCAAGCTTAAATCCTCAATTGTTCGCACGCGCGATGGAATAAAACGCAAGGCCGCGGCTAAATTATTGCTTTCTTGATAAATATTAACCCTAAAACGCGCTTTATCTTCAAAAGTCAGGGATAAATCAACATCTCGGTTAGCCGTAAGTTTCTCTTGCTGATCCTCGTTTAATAAGCTCAGAATTAAATTTTTTGCCGACTCAACGGTCAACACGGGCCAGTTTGTCACGTCAACCAAGCTGCCATCAACTCTTAAAATCGGCGGCCGGCCAACCGAAAGATGCAGATCAGTCGCATCTTTTTTTATTACTTCGGACAAAAGCTTGTCTATATCTTCTTTATAATTTCGTTCTGGCATGAAAAATAGTTTAAAATGTAAATCTCCCGCCCGCAACGCCTAAAGCGTAGCTTTGGCGGGCGCGGCAAAATGGATTTAAATTTTTAATTTTGTTAAATTCCCAACAGCTTCTTTGCTTTCGCGACTACTTCTGTCGGCGTAAAGTGCGCTTTAATAATATAATCGTTCGCACCAAGATCAAATCCTTTCTGAACTTCTTCTTTCTGACCCAAGTTAGTCAATGCAATTATGAAAATATCATTCAGTTCTTTTTTAGCCTTTAATTCTTTTAAAACTTCAAAGCCATCTTTTTTCGGCAAAACAATATCCAGTAAAATTAAATCCGGCCGAAAATCGTTTGCCTTTTTTAGTCCGACTTCCCCATCAAAAGCCGTTTCTACATCAAAACCGCTCTCAACTAATTTAGTTGCGTACATTTCTGACAAAAATTTATCGTCCTCAACTAATAGAATTTTTTTCTTGATATCTGGCATAAAAGTTTAAAATGTAAAATCTTTTAATCCATCCCGCAGCTGCGGGATACCAAAATTTTGCACTTTGATTTTTAAATTTTTAATTATTTATTATGGTCCGATAGAATTTCCGCATCCCTGAACATATCCTTTCAAGGAATCTGTTTCCAGACAAAATTTTAAGATGTATGTCGAATCACCGCTTAATGATTGATAAGTGTAGAAATAGGGACTGGTGTTTATTGGATCAACCGGAATCCTTTGCATCAATTTTTCGTTTACTATTTCAACAGAAAAAGCGTCGCTACTAGTAATTGTTATTTCTTCTTCAAAAGAAGGGTAAGCTGTATACTGAACCTGATACATTGCCAACGCATCGCGAATTGCTTTCATATCGGTTATTCGGCGGTCATCTCGGGCCCGCGCCCGCAAATCGTTGACCGACACCATCACAATCGTCGCCAAAACACCAATAATAGCGATAACCACGAGGAGCTCGATGAGAGTGAAGCC
>CAZYIG010000098.1:0-3446 GCA_964647205.1 uncultured Candidatus Saccharibacteria bacterium
TTGAAACCATGGCCCAAACAGCGTTGCCGGGTCTGGAAGAAGAAGCCAGTTCCTTGTTAAGAAAAATGAGAAGAAGGTCAATAAAAAAGTAAGCGCCAACCGATAAATCGGTTGGCGCCTTTTCATTTTCTATCCGGCCGCTTGGGCCGCTTCTTTTTGTTCCAGTCTTTTCTCCAATTCCTCCAGAGAAAAATCCACCTCCGCTAAGGTCCGATTGATGCCTGCCAAAGATTTTTTTGGCAGCAGAGTCGCCATGAAGGGCAGCAGATCCTCCTGCATAAATTTTACCTGCCCGCGATAACGATGCACTGGACTCTTGGTTGAAAACGGACCCTCCGACCGGCTAAGCTTCTTTTCTTTAAGCATCCGCAGTATCCGCTTAAAATAAGCTTCGTGAAGATTAATGCCCTCCAACATTTCGTGGGCCACGGTCAGCCGGATGCGATTTCGCTTCGCGACTTTTTCCGCTTCGACCGCGAAAATTTCCGACAGAGTCTGTTGGCTGTTCACCAGATATTGCCGGGTCATTTTTCTGAATTCTTCCAGCTTGCATTTTTTAGCCGCCGCCAATTTTGCCCAGTAAAGCAGATCCCTCTCTCCGTGGTCCTTGAGAAAAGCGATTTCCCTGGCAATTCCGGCCGAGATGAATCCTTTATCCGGATCCAGATATTCCAGCACTTGAGGTGGCAACTCCATGATTTTCAAATAGTCGCTGAAAGTCCCGGGGCTTCTGCCGATAGAACGGGCATATTCGACCATGGTCAGATACGGGTCTGTCTCCCGCATTATCTTGAATTGGATAACGCACGCGTTCATGATATCAATGTCGCTAGGCGGGACATAACTGTTGCCTATCTGCATCAGATTGATGGCATCCATGGGCGGCAGGTCCCAATACAAAACAGCGGGAATGCGCTTGATCGAACCAAGGTGTCTGGTAAAACAAACGCCGGGCTTGACCGGCTGGCCTTCGTTCTTCTCCTGGCAACAGACACAACCCACGTCCCAAAGCAGGCGATGGGCAGCCAGACGCTTGTGACCGGACAGCATAATGAGAATTCTCCCCTGGGGCGTCCTGACCAATTCTTCAATTCGGTGCGAGGAGTTAAAAATCCGATTTACCACTGCCAAATATCCCTGGCAGGCCTTCTCCGAGTAACTAACAATTACCACTCGTTCCTGTAAGCCCCAGATAGTGATGCTAGCCGCTAAGTTCTTGACCTCTTCTTCGTCCAGCTTCTTCCTGACTTGGGATAATGTGTTTACCTGGTCAATTACGACCTGTCTTTCTTCCCGCCTATGAACTAAACCGTTGCTCGCGATAGAATGTTTTCCGCTCATCTTGTTCACCTCCTTTATTTCCTTAAAAGTCTCTCTGGATTTTTTTATTTTATAAGAACTCCCTTAACGATATTTCATCATAGCTTAATGGGTTTTCTTGTCAACTGACATCTATTTTGTGTTGCTTTGGATAAATATAAAAGAGTGCTAAGATAATAGAAACCTATGCTCATCGCGATTATCTCCGACACCCACGGCAACAACGCGACTTTTGAAAAATTTGCCGCCTGGGCCAAGGAAAACAAAATTCAAGAAATCATTCACTGCGGCGATATTGGCTTTGCTTATTTTGCCAAAGCCATGGCCGAACTTTTGCCCGATGTTCATTTTAATCTGGTTATCGGCAATATGGATAACGACGCAGAATCCATTGAAAAAATGCTCGCCCCGGGTCAATCGCCAAATACCAGCTTTTACGGCCAAACCGGCGAGATAGAGATTGACCATGAAAAAATTGCTTTCACCCACAAGCCAGATGATGCCCGTCAATTGGCTCTGACCGGTCGTTTTAACCTTGTCTTTTTTGGCCATACTCATCAGCCGTGGGAAGAGAAAATCGGTTTCTGCCGGCTCATTAATCCCGGCAACTTAGCCGGCGATATCTATCAATCAACCTTTGCGGTTTATGACACCACGAGCGGCCACTTGGAACTCAAAATTACCGCTAATCTAATCCCATTAGAAGCTTGACCGTGATTAATTATTTTCCTCATATTAAAGCAATTCGCCTGCCAGCCTCGACTAGATGTCCCGCTTCGTCGTCGCGGAAGCGAGGCGAGCGAGTCTAGGCGAGCGGCTCAATTTTACGATAAATGAGAAATCCCTAAAAAACTTCTAACGGGACAAGTTTGATTTTTTTAAAAAAGATGCTAGAATAAATTCGTTATGGTGACCATCGTTCAACGGCCAGGACAGTAGGTTGTGGTCCTACTAATGAGAGTTCGATTCTCTCTGGTCACCCCCATTAGAAATCCTGCTCGGCAGGATTTTATTGCCACCCCGCTGGTGGTCACCCGTGGGGTGAAAAATGAAGATTTTTCCCGGCTCCCATCGTTCCCTCCTTTGCTCAAATTTCATTTGAGCTTTGGAAGGGCAAGCAGTTATTAGACAAGATACTTGCCGTATCGAAGCTTGGATTTAATCCAAGCAAAGTTCGGCCCCCATCGTTCAATGGATAGGACGAAAGTTTCCTAAACTTTAAATCCAGGTTCGACTCCTGGTGGGGGCACATTTTAAAAAGCTTAAGGTAAATCTATAGAAAATTCCACTCTAGTGGAATTTTCTATTTTATCATAAATATTTCACGTGGAACATAACAATTTTTTTCTAAAAAAGTTTCCCGTGAAATTTTTTTAATTTAATTACATTGAGAGAAAACACCGAACACTCTTGCTGGACATTGTATAGCTCTGTGGTACAATTAATTTAATGATAATAAAATTAGCATTAAAAAAGAAAGTTCAAGACTTGAGGTCAAAAGGCAAGACCTATTCAGAGATACAAAAATTGCTTGACACTCGGATACCGAAAAGTACTCTTTCCTATTGGTGTCGTGGCCTAGATTTGCCTCTGGGCTATCAACAAAGGATTGAGGAATACAACAAGTTTAATCTGGAAAAAGCGCAAGGAATTGCCTTGTCAATGAATAAAATTCGCCGAGAATTTTATTTGAAAGAAATCCATGAACGTAATTTATATTTAGTTGACGGGTTAAAAAATCTGAAAACCGCTAAAATTTCCTTAGCTATCTTATACGCAGCCGAAGGTTCAAAAAGCAGATATAGCTCAATAATGTTCGGCAATTCTGATCCTTCGCTTATAAATTTATTCTTGCGCTTATTAAGATTTTGCTATACAATTGATGAGGATAAATTTCGCTGTACGCTTCAATGTCGCGCTGACCAGAATATTCAGGAACTAGAAAACTTCTGGTCCGACATAACAAAAATTCCTTTAATGAAATTTTATAAGGCACAGATTGATCAAAGAACGATTAACAAGCCATCCAAAAAGCTTGATTATAAGGGGGTCTGTCGGATAGATTATTTTTCTGCCGAGCTAGCATTAGACTTAAAAAGTATTATAAAAATAAAAAAAAGGGGTTT
>CAZYIG010000099.1:0-3392 GCA_964647205.1 uncultured Candidatus Saccharibacteria bacterium
TTTTTAAATATTAAGTCGCTTGTCATTTTCTCCGTTGTTTTAATAATCGGAATTCTTCTACCATTTCATCATGCCGAAGCATGGATCGCCGCATTAGCTTCAAATATTATTTTTACTGGAATCGCATATATTTTCCAAGTAATAACAATGCTTACTTCGGCAATACTTTTTTTATGCATATCACTTTTTAATATTGTTACCAGTCCGAATTTTATTACTCTTCCTTATACTTCTGGAGGAATCGTTGATATTGGCTGGCCAATTGTCAGAGATCTTGCCAATCTAGGATTCACCTTAGCCCTAGTTTTTATTGGACTGGCAACGGCTTTACAAATTGAAGAATACGGCTTTAAAAAAGCTTTGCCGCGATTGCTGGCAATGACTCTTTTAATTAATTTTACACCGGTAATTGCTGGAATAATTGTTGATGCTTCGAATATCATAATGAATTTTTTCTTGACGGCAATCGGAGATTTCAACCTTCTAATTAATCTTGTTTCCGCTAATAGCTCTAGCCTCTTAGATAGATTACGAGACTTTTTGACCAAATCGATTGCTCTTAACTTAATCGCTGAAAGCGTGGTTCTTGCTGTTTTTAATATTTTAGCTGGATTTTTCTTTTTGCTCTATGCTTTTCTCTTCATAGTAAGATATGTTGCTATCTGGGCATTGGTAATTGTCTCTCCATTGGCTTTCTTTGCCAATGTTTTTCCAAAAACTCAATCATATTACAAACAATGGTGGCATCAATTTATTCAATGGTGCTTTGTCGGTGTTCCGGCCTCTTTTTTCTTATATCTTTCTTGGCACCTATTAAACAAAATAGATAGTATAATCGTTCCTCCTCCTCCAAGCGCTTGGGTTGGTGTTATAGATGCTGGTGGATTTATGAGCACTATGCTTTCCTATAGCGTTGTCTTGGTTTTCCTTTTCCTTGGATTTATAACCAGTTTATCAAGCGGCGCAATTGGCGCCACCGCCATTATTAGTACGGCAAAAGGATTGGGCAAGTCTGCCGTAGGCAATTGGAAAAAGGGAACCGGAGCGATTGGTCAGGCAAAACAATTGAGAAATAGAGGTGGTCAAGCGATAATCGGCAGCAATTCCGTTGGAACAATATTCAATGATATGGCAAAAAACAAAAATCCCATTATCAGCGCCATGGGGTTAAAGGGAAAGGAAATACGAGGCAACTTGCAAAAATCTCTTGAGAGCGTTAAAGACGGCCGAATCGACGCGATACTAAGCGCGAGAGACAGCGATGGCGCAAACGCATACCTCTCAAACCCGCTCGTTAGTGAATTAAATAAGATTAAGCTTGCCGAAGGCATGGCAGAAAAATGGGACGAAGAAGATAGGATGAAAGTAAGAGAGGGTGTCGGTTTGACAACACAGGCTTCTATGGCCGCTTCTTGGGGTCTAGCCAATGTCGCCAGAAAAATGGTCAAAGATTCTCCATCTCTTGCTAGAGTAAAAGCGGTTTCCGATATTAATATTGATCCTAAAAATATCAATGATCCCAAGAAAGCTATGCTGAAAGACGATTTGGAAAGAATACGAACTCGGTTGGCTGGGATTAGAACGAAGTTAAACAGCGGAATGGACATTAATAATCTCAGTCATTTTAGCGCGGAAGAACAAGCCATGGCAGATGAGATGAGGGGCTCCGTGGCGGCTAAGGATTTCTTTCAAGCTAACGATTTTTCGAAACCGATCAAAGACATTATCGAAAAAAGGGGGGAATCGTATTATGCAATTGCCGGTGAGCTTGGCCTTGAAAGAACAATGGCAGGAATGAAAGGCGACTCAATCACCGGTTTGAGTAATGATTCGCTTAATTCTAAAAGAATCAGGCAACTGGCGGCTTTGCAATGGACTTCTAATAAGTTCGATAATGTTTTTCAATCCCGTGGACCTGGTGTTTTCAAAGAGTTCATAACCGGCATAGACGATATTGGCACATTAGAACTAGCTAAAAAAAATCCGAAATTAGGGAATGCCGCTTATAGTGGCATGTTAACCGATAGATTTAATAAACGCTATGCGGCTGAACTAAATGGCCAGCCAACTTCAACATTGATTGAGACCGCGAAACAATGGGATCAATATATCAGTTATGTAAATGGAGGATCTCGACCAAAGTGGATGAAAGGAACACCACCTCCGTCCGGAGGTGGAAGCGAAGACAAAACAAGGGGAAGTGGAGGGGGGGGTGGGGGCGGAACCGGAGGGGGAACAATAGGAAGACCGTCAGCAACGCCACCCGCACAACCACCTAAAAAAAGACAGGAAGACAAGACCCTGGGAGAAAGAGAGACAGAGGGAAAGGAATTCTTAGAAAAACATACGGCTCAATGGGACTCAGAAAGACTAGATGAAAAAATGGCACAGGATGCCGCTAATCTTGCGGCTAGACCAACTCCAGGAGAATTCCATACAGCTCAAAAAGAATACGAAACACAAAAATATGAAAAAGCAAGAAACGATACAAAAGCAGGACAAGGTGAGGGAAGTTATGAAGGGATGAAAGGCACGGGAAGAATATCTCAAGAATCTTTAGATCAAACTATAGCTCACCAAGAAGCGCAAAGAGTGCAGAAAGACTATGGACAAGAAAGAGAAAGAGCAAGTCAAGGCGCAACACCAAAAACACCGGAAGAAAGAGAACAACAACAAAATGAAGCGCAAAAAATTTATGATAACACGAAACAAGAAGATAAAACTCTAGAAAGAAGAAAAGAGGAAGGAAGAGAATTCTTAGAAAAACAAGCAAAACAACGCGATCGAGAACAGGGGATATTAAGTCCAATAGACGTTAAATTTGGAGGTCAGAATGGTTCCATAGTCGGCGCAATACCATGCACAATCCAAGGACGATTAGGAGCCGATAAGCCCATTCCTTTTGAGATATATAAGGATCCATTATCCGGATTCGCGAGAATAAGGAAAACCGATGACAAGAATTCGGATATTTTGACTGTCACTGATGATAAAACAGGAAAATCATCAATTCGAGTAAAGAATGACGATGGCGTTATTATTAACGAGGACATGTCATTTAGAATAGGAAGAACATCCTACCGCTTAAGTGGTAATAAATTTATTATAGGAAAATAAAAATATGCCAGAATATACTAGAGAACAACTTGCAAAACTTTACAAAGGACTTCCACAAGAATTGAAGGATTGGATTGGTTCCGAAGACGCCAATGACGCTATTTATCAGATTCTGAAAGAGAATGATGTTCTTGATGAAAAGTGCGAACAAATTTCTATTCTGACCCGTAATATCCTTCTTGGCCTTTTGCCAATGGAAAATTTCGAAGAAACCATTGAGAAAGAAGTCGGGCTCAAAAAAGAAAGTATCGAGTACAAAGTGGAGCCGGCACCGA
>CAZYIG010000100.1:0-3338 GCA_964647205.1 uncultured Candidatus Saccharibacteria bacterium
TATTTATAATAAGCTCTCCTGTTTTAAGTCCAACGCCTGATTGACTAGTTTATCCGCCTCGCTATTTTGCTCGCGCGGTATGGCCACAAAATTATAACCGCCAAAATCTATCAATAAATTCCAGACTTGCAAAAATAACAATTGCATTTTCGTGTCTTCAATTTTGTATTTATGATTTAGCTGGCTAATAATTAGCTCCGAATCCATTCTGATTTCAATTTGCGCAGTTTTCATTTTTTCTTTACCAAAAAGCGCTTTGATTTTTTTAAGCGCCAAAATTAAAGCCTGATATTCCGCTTCGTTGTTGGTCGCCTCCCCAATCGCCTCGCCGTGTTTTTTTAAGGCCTCTCCTTGCTCATCACAAATGACAAAACCAATCCCAGCCGGTCCGGGATTGCCGCGCGAACCGCCATCGGTATAAATTATGTACTTCATATGTTTTTGATTTTTTGATAAATCTTATATCCCCGGCAATGCTTCAGCACCCCAAAATACGACTGTAGGCTCTGATTAAGAGATTTGGGCGAGACAAGATTGCTGCGCAAATCTTTATACTTGTTAGCTATTTTTCTTAATATCCTTCTCTTCGTCTTGGTTCGCAAAATCCGATGATAAGGGAAAATGATATAGCCCAGCCAATCAATACCTTGCCGATATTTCCTTATCGTTATCTTATCAGGATGGAGCAATAATTTCAAATTGGCTGATAGAAAAATATTTACTGGGCCGACTAGCCTTTCGAGATATTCCCGATCCTCGCTCAAAATAATAAAATCATCGCAATAACGCAAATAGTGTTTGATTCGTAAATTATGTTTAACAAATTGGTCCAGCTCGTTCAAATAGATATTGGCGAATAATTGGCTGGTCACATTGCCCAGTGGCAACCCTCTGCTTTTGTCTTTTTCAAAACTGCCAATAATATCGCTGATGAGCCGCAACACTTTTTCGTCCGTGATTTTCTTTCTTATTAACCCTAACAAGGTGCCATGGTCGACCGAGTCAAAAAACTTCCTGACATCGCATTTTAGGGCAAAGATACTCCTGGTATTATTTTGACTTAGCTGGCGACAGAATTTTTCCAAACGATTGACAGCCCTATGCGTACCTTTTTCCGTGCGACAAGAGTAGGAATCGAAAATAAAGCTTTTATCAAAAATTGGATATAAAACCCGAAAAACCGCGTGATGCAAAACTCGGTCGCGGACGCAGGCCTTATGAATCCGCCTTAATTTT
The DNA here is from genome assembly GCA_964647205.1 of uncultured Candidatus Saccharibacteria bacterium. Lineage (GTDB taxonomy): Bacteria > Patescibacteriota > Minisyncoccia > Portnoybacterales > GWB1-42-6 > CAZYIG01. The sequence continues at coordinate 1,237 of CAZYIG010000100.1, forward strand.
GGGTCGCAGACATTAAACGCGGTATAATGGGAATGTTGCCAGACATCGCCGGCCAAATCAAAATGAAGCTTGAATAAATTATCTTCCAAATTAAGCTCAAATTGCTGAACATCAAATTTGCCTTTTTTGCCTTTTCTAAATTCCCGCCAGGCTTCAAACAAATTTTCTAAACTAATAATTTCATCAAAAATATTATGACTTTTAACGCCCCCCCCCCAACGGACTTAATGTGCCTTTGGTGCATAAAATTTGCGAATTCTACAAAATAATTTATTTGCTATCCGCCAAAATACCAAAAAAAGACCGCTTCGGCATCTTTTTAAAAATAGAAAATCTGTGTCTTGAGATATTAAATTTAGCCATTGCCGCCGCGATAGAAACAAAAATTGATAAGCTATCTTTGCTGAAACCCGCCCGGATAAAAATAGAAATCCTAAAAAGATTATTTCGTATTGCCTATGACTTAAAAATCATAGAAAGCAAAAAATATATTAGCATAGAACTGGGTTTGCAAGAAATCTCCAAAATGGCCAATGGCTGGATAAAATATCTTGGCTAATAGTTTGTTAATTGATAAAGCCCGAACTAATTCGGGCTTTATCCTTGTCGGAAACTTCTGACGAGAACGCAAGTTGTCATTCGCATTGCTCGGATTGTTCCAGTTGACCTTGAACTTGTCGCTGTTCCAGTTAGCATTCGGCACATAGCCATCGCTGTAGCGCGAACCCGTTTATTGTCTGACCTCGCCCACACCACCGATAATCTTTCACAAGATTATCTGCGTTTGACCCGATCTTTCGGGAAATTTTTTACGAAGCGTCATCTTTTGATGAACCTTCTCTAAAGCCAGACAAGCAGTTTCCTTTTTTAACTGGCAAATCGATATCCGCCCAAGGCGAACCGATTGTATTAGCCGCTTATATCTTACCATAAATTTTTTGGACAAAAAAACTGGGTTCGGTTTACCGAACCCAGTTAGGGTACAAGAAAAAAGTTACAAGAGAAAAATTCAGGAAACTGCCTGACGAGAACGCAAGAGGCCATCCGCACGGCTCGGACCGTTCCAGTAGACCTTGAACTTGCCGCTGCACCAGTTAGCATACGGCACATAGCCACCGCCGTAGCGCGAACCCGAACAGAGCGTCCAGTTTTGAATATCCAGATGCTTGCCAGTCTCCTTGAAGAACTTGAGCTCATATATCTCCCGCTCCTCTAAGGTGATGCCCGAGATGTTTTGCTGTTTCAGCTGGTTGGCCGAAAGGTTTTTTAGCTCTTCGTCGGCCTCAACACGGTCGCGGATCCAGATGGCATAGGCGCCGTCTTTGGCTGTGCGATCGGATGTTACGATTTTGTCCAAATCATCATCCGTGTATTTCCAGCTGGGAAATAGCTCTTTGCATTTATCGTAGAGCCGCTGAGGCGTCATGCCCTGAGCCAGAACAAGCAAACGGTCAAAACCGGCCTGTTTGGTAGGGATAGTCAGATTTGAAAAATCCGCTTCAATCCCGAAAACGTCGCGGTAGAACACTTGCCAATCGGCGAGCAATTCCGCGTACGGATTTGTGGCCGAAAAGATCTTCCGCACCTGAGCCGTTAGTTTTCCTTTGTTGCCAACCCAGCTTTCGGCTACCTCAAAAATCATATTGGTTGGCACCCCTTGCACCATAGCCGAAATAATATCTTTCATTTGGCCTGGCGTCATCGCTCGGACAGTCTGATTCTTTTTCATCAGCAGTTCCTCCCTTTCCTAAAAAGTTGTTAAAGATCCTACCGGCTCCATTTGGCGCACTATTACACCTAAAGCTACTTTGTATAGTATATACCAGTAGCTCTATTATGTCAACCCAGTTAGAAGTTTTAAACAAAAACCTCTATATCTATAAAATTAAGCCGGAGGCGAATCGCCCGCCTAGACTCGCTCTCCTCTCTTTCGTGACGACGAAGCGGGACGTCTAGTCGAGGCTGGCTTTCTTGCATGGCAGCTAATTGGACACGGCTGAACTTCTATACGGAGTCAAGTCAACGTCTAATTTTTTATTTTACTCCCTTTTCTTAATATCTTCCACTCTCAACTGCAAATCACGCCGGCCGTTCCATTCGTC
>CAZYIG010000101.1:0-3319 GCA_964647205.1 uncultured Candidatus Saccharibacteria bacterium
CGCTTGCAGAAATGATTATGCGGAACAAGCTCGGTATGTCGGAAATAAATCCCGAGAATCATCCTCTTGGATATGATCTTTTACTTCCCTCTGGGATAAAAGTTGATGTCAAATGTCGTGGTGGCGCATTACCATTCAAAGAGGAATATGAAAGTAGCGATGGTATTGTAAGAGAGGCAAAACATAATTTCTTTGCGCGACAAATGCATGACGAAAGGCTGGACGCTGATATTTATGTTATGACTCACCTCGAAACTCCGAGCAAAAGAGAGCTTCCGGGTACAACCAGACAAAGAAAATGGATACTTTACATCTGTGGCTGGGTGTCCAAAGAACGGGTAACGAATGAGGGCGTTTATCTGCCACGCGGTTCTCTCACTGAACAAGGAAGAACATGGTTTACTTATCGTGGGCAAGAAATAGAGTATTATAATCGCAATCTCAACGGATTGGAGACAATTGAAGATTTATTGAGCATTGATCCGCCAGACGTTGAGAAAGATAGAAACCACAAAGGCGATCTAAATTTAACCTCCGTTGATGCAGTGAGAATCGCCTATGACCTCATCGGTCGCGGCGTACTCTCGGAAAAACATCTTGCCTTTGTCCAGAAAGAAACCGGCCTAACTAAAATTGTGAAGCCGATTTTACACGCAAATCAATATTTTCACCTGCTGTACTGGCTAAAAGGAAAAGGTGCGTTGACTGATAAAGAAATTGAAAAAGCGCGTCAAGTTCTCCAAGAGGAGCTGTATAGCGGAATCTAAAATAATTTTAGTTTGTTGCCCTCTGCCTTGTATTGAGCTTCAGCTTCTTTGATGCGCTTTTTGGAAATTTCGATATAATCAACTTTGTGTTTTTTGAACAAAAAAACACCTTGGTTTTTCTCAATCCCAATAAATTTTCTCCCCTCCAAAACTGCCGAAACAAGAAAGCTACCGCTACCGCAAGTATTATCTAAGACAACCTCCCCTTCTTTTGTGAAGGTGCGAATGAGATACCGGCCGAGCTCTACTGGTTTTTGTGTGGGATGATAAACTTCGCCTTCACTCTCGGCAGTTTTGAAATAGACAACATCAGTAGGATACCTCTCACCGTTGCTTTTTACCTCAACAGTTTTAAAATCGCCATAACTTCCAGTAAATTGATCTTTCCTAAAACCTTTGTTATAAGGCTCACCATAAGTCATCTGAGGATTATATGCGGGTTGACTTTTATAAAAGATACAAACATCCTCGTGTCTCCTAAGCGGTTGTTTTTTGGCATTAAGAAAATTTGTTGGTTTAGATTTTACCCAAGTGATTTTGTATTTAAACAATCTCGGATTAGATAGCATCAGATTCGCCGTAAAGAGTCCTTGTCCTGTAAGAGCAATAACACCCTTGTCTTTTATAATGCGCTCGTAGTGGCTCCAAAGTTGATCGGTGGGGATAACGCTGTCCCAGTGATTTTGTGTAGTGCCGTATGGCAGATCACACAAAATCATGTCAATCGAATTTGTGGGAATATTCCTCATCACCTCTAAACAATCACCCTCAATAACTTCGTTCTCAAAATATTCAATTTTTTTATCGTCTTCCGTTATTTTCGGTTTTGGTTCCTCAACGCCAAAATTCTTTCGTAAATACCAAAGACAATAAGTATTTACCGGTAGCCCTTCTTGTTGGGCCCGTTGTTCGAGTTCAAGGTAAGAATCTGTGCCGAGTAAATTTCTTAATTCATTGCTTTCAAGTTTTGCAATATTTTTATAAATATCTTTATTTCTTTCTCCAAACGCCAAAATAAACCCTTTTGCTCTAGGATTAGCTTCTTTGTAGTCAGGAAAATATACTGCTTTGAAAATTTGGTTACTCGCCATGCTTATATTATAGTATGATACCCGCAAATAATCTATGGCTATTTATCCACATTTCTGCTATCATTTAACCAATTATGGCATTAGAAGCAGTCATTACAATCACAGTTACCCTCGGAATATTAGGAACAATAATTTTCTTCTTAAAGAGGCCTATTTCGCAATATTTTCAATCGTTTTTACACAGAATTTTGGAAGAAAACTTGAGAGCTACCGAACAGAGAAGCAAGGAGATTTTTAAAGAGGAACGAGAAAGACTGTCGGACCAATATCATTCAGAGAAAGAACTTTTGGAAGAAAAACTAAAAAAGGGAGAACAATTTCTTGAACACAAAAAAGATAGTATTAAAGAATTGGTAGAGAAAATCCACACTGAATTATCCGAAAATCAAAAAAAGTTAGAGCATACAGAGAAAGAGAGAATCGGTGAATTTAGCACCCTCAAAGCAGTTTTAGACGAGTACAAACTTATTACAGGCGGATTAAAAAAATCTACCGACGATTTAAAAAATATTCTTTCAAATAATCAGCTTCGTGGAAAATATGGTGAGGAAGTGGCAGAAAATCTTTTAAAATCCGTAGGATTCGTTCGAGGTCAAAATTATACTGCAAATGAAAGCCAGGACACAACTACCTCTCGGCCAGATTTCACGATTATCCTTCCAGATAAAACAAAGGTAAATATTGATGCAAAGTTTCCGCTTCAGGCGCTGGTTAAATATCAGGAAAGTGATGACAAACTTGAGCAAGAACGATACTTAAGGGAATTTACAACCGATGTAAAACAAAAAATTAAACAGGTTACGACAAGGGATTATATAAATCCCGAAGAAAAAACGGTTGATTTTGTAATTTTATTCGTTCCGAATGAAATGATATTTAGTTTTATTTACGATCGGTTGAATGAAGTATGGGATGAAGCTATGAAGAAAAAAGTCATATTGGCCGGACCATTTAGCTTTACAGCGATAATAAGGATGATATTCCAATCCTACAAAAATTTTAAGTATCAAGAGAACTTATATGACATAATTAAACTCATTAAAGTTTTTGAGCAAGAATACGAGAAATTTAATGAAGCACTGGATACTTTGGGAACAAGAATACAATCTGTGGCGAATCAATACCAGACTGTTTCTGTAACAAGAACCAAAAAATTAACGGGGGTGGTAGAAAAAATTAAGGGAGAAAATGTTTTATTTGAAAGCGAGGGGACGAGCCCAAAAATACTTTCGGAGCCAGATGAATTAAAAGAAGAATAGCCGCCGCCAAAATTTCCGTCCGTCCCCGCAAGAACACGGTGGAAGGGGGGTGCGGTGTGGCGAGCATTAGCAAGCGGCGGCGGGGCGGCTTCATTCATCAGGATTCGTTTGGTAAAAAGTTCGGATTTTGTTCAGGAGACACAGCAACAATGGAATCAATTTATATTATTTTAACTATAATTTTAATAATTGCCGCTGGAAT
>CAZYIG010000102.1:0-3173 GCA_964647205.1 uncultured Candidatus Saccharibacteria bacterium
ATCAAGCGCCAAGCTATCTGATTATCAAAAAGAAGCCGAAGATGATTTATTGTCCGCTGAAAACGGAATTTTAGTGGCGCCGCCTGGTTCGGGCAAAACGATAATTAGTATAGATTTGATTGCCAAGCTGAAACAACCGGCGTTGATATTGGTTCACAAAAAACAAATTTTTAATCAGTGGCTCGAAAGAATCGAGCATTTTTTGAATATTCCCAAACGAGAGATAGGGCGGATAACTGCAAATAAAAAGAAAATAGGCGATAAAATCACCGTGGCTATGGTTCAGAGTCTTAATAGGATGGGCGACTTAAAAGATACCTCCGATAAATTTGGAATAATTTTGGTTGACGAATGCCATCATATGCCAGCTAAAATGTTTCGTAGCGTTATTACCAAATTCCGTTCGTATTATTTATACGGATTAACCGCTACGCCAGAAAGAAAGAATAATGATGAAGAGCTCATTTTTATTTATTTGGGAGAAATTTTGCATGAGATTAGCAGGAATTTTAATAAACAGGCATTTTTGAAAAATGAGCCGATAGCCGAAATATCGGAAAATTCAAAAGTGAACATAATTATTAAAGAAACAGATTTGACGGTTCCTTTTAAGGTGAGAACCGATAATTTTCAAATTCTTTCCAAAATATTGATTTTTGATTCGACCAGGAATATTCAGATTGTAAATAATATCAAATTAGAAGTAGGTAAGGGTTTAAAATGTTTGGTTTTAACGGAGAGAAAAGAGCATGTTGAAGTATTGAGTTATTATTTGAAGCGCGAATATGAAATTGTAACTTTAACAGGAGATTTAACCGACAAACAAAGAAGAGAAAAAATTAAACAGATTGAATCGGGCAATTTTCAGATTTTGTTGGCCACCGGACAGCTGATAGGCGAAGGCACGGATTTTCCGAATTTGGATTGTTTGTTTTTGGTTTATCCGTTCGCTTTTTCTGGCAAATTAACTCAATATATTGGAAGAATCCAGCGAGGCGGAAGCGCGGATAAAATCATATACGACTATCGCGATATTAAAATTAAATATCTTGAGGGATTTTTTAAAAAGAGGTCAAAGTATTATAAGAAAAACTTTGCCTTGAAAAATTTTGGTTATGGGTTTAAAATGGAGTAGATAGGATAATTCTATATCTTTTTGTGTTATTTTATACGTGAAATGGCGCTAGGGCGGCCGAGGCGGTTGGACTCCTACCCCCTGAACATCCTAGTGCACACGACCGAGACCCGTTCGTACGTCTAATTTTTATACAAGTCAAGATATTTATATGAAAAAGGAGGAAAATAATTTTGCTTTTATAGACGGCCAGAACCTAAATCTTGGTGTTCAAAGCATGGGCTGGAAATTGAATTATCACCGTTTCAGGAAATATCTCTTAGAAAAATATTCGGTGACTACGGCATATTATTTTATAGGCTATGTGCCGGGCAACCAACCGCTTTATTCGGAATTGCAAAAAGCCGGCTATGTGCTGGTATTCAAACCGACTATTCCGGACGACGACGGAAATGTAAAGGGGAATATAGACGCCGATCTTGTTTTGCAGGCGATGCTTGATTTCCCAAATTATGACCAAGCTATTATTGTCTCAAGCGATGGAGATTTTTATTCGTTGGTGAAGCATCTTTATCAGAATAACAAATTGCGTTTTGTGATGAGCCCGTATATTGATACCTGTTCAACTTTGCTAAAAAAAGAGGCGAAAGAGAGGATAGTTTTTATGGATAATTTGAGGGGAAAACTTGAATATAAATGAAAAAGCACCGCCAAGGGACAAAACCCTAGGAAGTGCTCTTTCTTATAGATAGTGATAGTATAGCGCATAGACTATTAAGTGTCAATTAAAAGAGTCAAAGGAGTTATTAACAGGGTAAACATGACCTTGAGTAAATATTTTTATTTTTCGAGATTTACCGAGACCCATTTACGCCGACTAAAATATAGACAGGTTAAGATATAAATAATTTTTAACTAAATCTATGGACATATATTTAATTCTTATTGTTTTCGTTGTAGCAATTATTTTTTTTGCCGTCGCTTATAGCGTTGCTTTATATTTCGCATCTAAAAATATTTTTTCTGGTTCGGGAAGCCCTATAAACATGGCGAATGTTCTTTTACAATCTATACTAGCCGCAGGACAAATTATTGCGGGGTTAGCGATCCTCACTATTATTACAATTCTTATCATCGCAAAATATATTAGTAGCGAAGTTGGTTTGCCAATTATAGCGGCGATAACAGGATATTTAGTTAGTAGAAGTTTCGATAACAAGATAGCTAGATAGACGGTTTTTTGTAATAAGACGTAATTTTTTATGGGCATATTTAGCAAAAAAATTATGACAGGAGTTGTCACTTTTTATGGAAAAAAAATGGCAGTATTTTCTTATGATACGAAAGTAACCGATAAAGAGACAAAGGAGCAGCTTTTAGCCGGACTGCTCATTAAATATTACGCAAAAATACTTTATAATCTAGGAAAAGGCGGAGTAGCAGATGAACTTATTCGTTACACAGACAAAATTATTGAGCAATTTAACTCAAGCAAACCATTTTACGAAAATCAGGAGGGTAAGTTAGCGATTGTTATTTCTGGTATTAATAGAATAAAGATTTTACCTTCAGATTTAAAATTAAACCCGGCCGAAGAAGAAATTAACGATTATTTGAAGGGTATAGCAGAAAAATCAGTTATAGAAAATAGAAAACTTGGGATTGTGGCCGCTGAATCAATTAAAAAATATGAAGCAGAATTTTTTGAAAAATCGCAGGATATTAGATACATCAAAACCAGCATGAGTAGCGGAGAGGAGACATATTATGCGCCTCTTTCTGTAGTCGTTTTTATTCAATATATAATAAATAACCTGGCTTTTGAAAATTTGGCATATTTTATAATAGTACTTGCGTCTGCAAATAAGTTCTACAAAGAAATAGGGGATTATTCTAATATTCAAAGTACAACCGAAGCCCCCAAATACGCATTTATGTTGACAGCACAGCGATTTTCTTAATTTTTACCCCTACCGAGGAGCTTTAGGTATGATATACTAAAGAAAGGTTGAAAAAACCACTACTGGATTCAAAGCACAGAGGTGCTAGACCGAGGTGGTGGACTCCATAAAGTTATAAACTTATAGTATAATCAATG
>CAZYIG010000103.1:0-3168 GCA_964647205.1 uncultured Candidatus Saccharibacteria bacterium
TTTTTCCCCTTCTCCCACCCATTCCGCTATCGCCAGTTCCAGTGGCAATTGGGGCAAAGAAGCAGATTTGATTTCATTCTCCGCGCGGATAAAAAGACGGATTAGTTTAATAAAATCGGCGCTGGCGAACTTTTTCCCTTGTTCCAAAATAATCTTAAATTGCTCGTTCGTCAATTCCGGCGCTACTAGTTTTTGCATTAGAGCCAGCTCACTTGGTTGATTTTTAAAAGATACTAGTATCATCATCTTGCGGAAAGATGAAACCAGCGATTTAGCAAATTGCGCTATGTCATAACCCTCATTCACAATTTTATTAATGTAGCTCAACGCACCTGATAAGTCCTTAGCGATAATAAAATTAGCCATTTCAATTGTGGTCGCAATGCTGGTTGTGCCTAAGACTGCTTCTGTTTCCTTTAGAGTAATTTCGCTGTCCTCCACCCGCCTGCCAGCGCCTGAAGCCGCAGGCAATGGCGGGCAGGTGGCTATCACTTGCCCCAGCAGTGATTCAGCATCACGCGCCGCGCCTTCGGCATTGGCCGCGATTAATTCCAAAGCAGATTTTTCAACTTTGACACCTTCTTTTTTGGCAATTTGGCCAAGCCGCTCAACAATTTTGTCTAAAGTTAATTTATGAAAATCAAACCGCTGACAGCGCGAAATAATTGTTGGCAGGACTTTGTGAATTTCCGTCGTGGCTAAAATAAAAATCGCGTGAGCCGGCGGCTCCTCTAAAGTTTTAAGCAAAGCATTAAAGGCTTCCCGAGTCAGCATATGAACCTCGTCAATAATAAAAACTTTATATTTTAGCTTGCTGGGCGCGAATTTTATGCCTTCCCGCAATTCCCGGATTTCATCAATTCCGCGATTTGAGGCCGCGTCAATTTCCACTAAATCCATGGCCCGACCCTCGTTAATTTCCACGCAAGATGAACATTTGTTGCAAGGCTCAAAAGCAAGTGATTGAGTGGCCGAATGATTGAGTGATTGAAGTCTCTTCTCACAGTTGACAGCCTTAGCCAAAAGCCGCGCCACCGTGGTTTTCCCTGTTCCCCTCGGACCGCAGAACAAATAAGCGTGAGCGACTTTACCCGATTCCAAAGCATGCGTCAGCGTTTTTATAATATGCTCCTGCTCTATTACTTCACCGAAAGTAATCGGCCGATATTTTCGATATAAGACTAAGTTTTCCATAGATTAATTATAAACAGTAAACCGTTATCAGTAAACAGCAAAGGCGCCCCGCAAAATATGGGGCGCCTCGTAAAATCATCAAATCCCCTCTTAATTCTTAAACACAATAAGTTTATAGCCCAAGAAGTTCCAAGTTAAACCGGCCAATGTTCCGCCCAACGCTCCAATATTCGCCCAAAGCTGTTCGCTAATCCCGATCGGCGCGCCCATTACATTTACCACTATTGTTGCTACCCCGACATTTAATGTAAAACCAATAATACTCACGATAAAAAATTGCAAAAATTCTTTACCGGCCGCTTTCTTTTCGGCTACCTCCTTATTCTCCGTCGGTTTTTTAAATGTCCAAAATTTATTCCAAGCATAACTGTTGCTCGTCGCTACCAAAAAAGACATACCCTTGAAAACTGGGAAAAGAGGACCAGAAACAGTGCTGGTCAAAAACATCAATAAATTTAGAATGCCCCAGTCAACAAAAGTATTTAAGAGGCCCACCAAGATGAACTTGGCTACTTGATAAATAAATTTTAATTTTTGTGCCAGCCAACTGGCTGTCCACATGCCCAATGCCGAAAAGAAAGGCAGCAGGATAAGCAAAGCGTAAGCGTAAGAAATGTCAATGGCTAAATTTTCTGCAATCGGTAAAATTAATAAAGCGCATAAAAGGCCAATTGCCCCGGCAATAAAAAGATCTTTTTTTTGATAAAAAGATTTTTTCGGTTCTTGCGGCGTAGCTGGAATAATCGGCGTTGGCGAAACAACGAATGTTTTTGGAGCAGAAACTGCGGCTGGAGCCGGATTAGGTGGAATAGCGGCCATAATTGGACTCGGACTGGATGGAACCGGGGCAACCGGAGAAGCAGCAACTGGCGGGGCAACCGGGTTTGAAATAATCGGCATAACTGAAGCAACAGGATTAACTGGAACAACGGGAGTTGGCGCAACTGGTACGGCTGGAGTAACAAGACCTGTATTTTGAGCTGAAACATTATTTGAGCTTTCCGGCATATTATTTTGTTCTGGCATATTTTTAATATTTTTTAAAAATTAACTTTGATAACGACTTTTAATTTCTCTTTCTACTAAATCCCGGTCCCGCCCATATTTAAGTCTTGATAATTCTTTTAGGGCTTCTTTTATTTCTTCGTTAGCCTTGGGCGCAGGATAGATTGCAATATTAAATGGCTTGGCGGTTAAATTATTAACAATTAATTTCGCGTAAGCGTTAAAATTATCAATATTGATTAAATCATTTTGGTCAAAAACCGGCGTAAATTGCTTGACCAAAAAATCCGCGTCATCCGCGCCAACTCGCATCGCCAAGATTGACCCGACATTGCCAAAAACCGCGCTGCTGATTTTTTCCGGTAATTGCTTAATGAATTGATGCGCTAAAGTTAAACACAGGCGATACTTTCGCGATTCGGATAAAATTGTAGAAATGCTATCGGTCGCAAAATTTTGAAATTCATCAATATAAAGATAGAAATCAGACCGCAACTCTTCGGCCATATCAATGCGTGAAAAAGCTGCCATCGCTAATTTGCCAACAACAATTAAGCCCAGCAGATTGCTGTTCACTTCGCCCAGCCGCCCCTTGCTCAAATTGACCAGCAGAATTTTTTTGCCGTCCAACACTTCGCGGAAATTAATTGAAGACTTGCTCTGCCCGATGATTGGCCGCATAAAATCGTTAGCAATGAAGACGCTAAACTTAGAAGTGATATAAGGAACGATATTAGCCAAAGCGGCATCCCCACCAGCCTTTTCCGCTTCCTTTTCCCAAAAATCTTTAACCACCATATTTTGGCACTTAGCTAGGAGGCGCTTTCGATAAACCGCATCCGCTAAAACCCGTGGCACTTCCATTAATGTGGCGCCTTCATTTGGATCATCCAATAAAAGCTGAAGAGCATTACGAGTATACTGTTCAAACATTGGACCACCAGTTGTTTTTAGGTCATACAATTTATC
>CAZYIG010000104.1:0-1477 GCA_964647205.1 uncultured Candidatus Saccharibacteria bacterium
GGCCGGGATATGACTATCGCCATGATTAAAAAGCGGATGGAAGACTACGCGCCCGATTCGGCCAGACACCTAGAAATCAATCGCATCAAGTCAATTGACGAGCGCTTTACTCTGGGTCATTTTCGGGTCGGCTTTTTCAATGTTGAACATTCTATCATGGATGCTGTCGGAGTGATTATCAACACGCCCCAAGGTACCGTCATTCATCCGGGTGACTGGACGATGGATGCTGACCCGGAAAACCGAACTCCCGTCACCTATCATCACTTAGCTAACCTGCCGGGACCAAAAATCCTGATGCTGGAAAGCTTAGGCTCAACTGATACCTCTACCGCCCTAGTTTCAGAAAAAGAAATGTACGCTAATTTGGAAAAATTAATCAACGAAGCCACCGGCAAAGTAATTATCGGCACCTTTTCTTCCCAAATCAGACGCATTGGCCATTTGCTGGAATATGCAAAAAAAATTGGCAAAAAAGTCGCCTTGGACGGCTACAGCATGAAAATGAATATTGAGATCGCTAAAGAGCTGGGCTACGTTAAAGTAGACAAAGAAACTCTTATTCCAATCAACAATATTAACAAATTTCCCGATAATAAAATCGTGATTATCTGTACCGGCGCCCAGGGAGAAGGCAATTCAGTTTTAGCCAGAATCATCAGCGGTGAACACAAGTTTATCCGGATTAAAAAAAATGATACCATCATTTTTTCCTCTTCGGTCATTCCCGGTAACGAAAGAACTATCCAAAGATTGAAAGATAATCTTTATCGCAAATGCGATAATGTTATTCACAACGATATTATGGACGTTCACACCAGCGGACACTGTAACGCCGCCAGTATTAAAGAAATCATCCGGCAAATCAAGCCCGATTTCTTTCTGCCGGTTTATGCTAATCATTATTTTTTGAAAGAAGCAGCTAAATTAGCCGCCCAAACTGGCGTACCGAAAGAAAAAATTATTGTTCTGGATAATGGATCTATTTTAGAATTCCAAAACAATACGGCGAAATTGCACGCCAAAAAAGTTGATACCAATTATGTTTTTGTCGACGGCCTGGGCATTGGTGATATTGGCCAAGTGGTTTTGCGCGACCGCCAAGCCATGTCCAAAGATGGCATGTTCGTGGTGATTGTAACTCTCGACGGCAAAACCGGAAAAGTTCGTTCCAGTCCTGATATAATTTCTCGCGGATTTATTTATATGCGCGAATCGAAGGAATTACTGTATCAGGTACGCGAAAAAGTTAAAGACATTGTCAATCACTCAACTGGCAGTACCCAAGGGCCAATCAATGAAAATTACATCAAAGAAAATATTCGTGACAAAATCGGTCAATTCCTATATACTAAAACCCAAAGACGGCCGATGGTGTTGCCAGTGTTAATAGAGGTATAACCATTCGCGTGGATATGGCGCAAGCTTTATATCATCACGTCTCGCCCCGTTTTTGCCGTAGGCAAATTTACGGGGT
>CAZYIG010000104.1:1577-3124 GCA_964647205.1 uncultured Candidatus Saccharibacteria bacterium
ATTTACGGGGTACTGATAGAAGTATAACCGTTGGCCACGGCATATTTACCAATTTTACAGAACCGCGTCTCGCCCCGTTATTTGAGCGAAGCGAAAATTTTACGGGGTGGTTCTGCCGGTGCTAATCGAGGTTTAATCGTTAGTCACGTGATTGCCGTAGGCAATTTTACGTGATTAAGCCTGAATTCCAGCCTTGTATTCAATAATCAATTATACAAGGTTAGGGTGGGGATTTAAAAAAATAGCTCTTTTTATTTTAAAGGAGGTCTTATGAATGTTATTCTTCTTTACCTGATTATCATTGCCGGACTCATCTATCTTCTTTATTTAATACCTAAAATATTTAAAAATGTAGACGAAGAGATGTTCCCTAAAACACAGAAAAAAAGGAGGCTACCATGAAAATCTTGATTTCACTGTTGGTTGTGGTTTCTGTTTTAGCAGTCGCCGCTTATCTTCGAAAGCGCGCCGCTCAAGACGATTGCTTTCCATCCGGCAAAGAAAGATTCTCTCTCCCCTAGTCGCGCAACGCAACGCGCAAACAAAAAAGCCCGGCCAAAACCGAGGCTTTTTCTTTTTATTAAACCTTCTCTATTTTATCAGCGCCATTACTTCTTTCTTTTTTTCTTCTAGCAACCCCGCCGTCTCTGCTTCCAGATTTAATCTCACCAATGGATCCGTATTAGATTTGCGCAAATTAAACCACCAATTCGGAAATTCTACGGTCAGGCCGTCTATTTTTTTAATTTGCGCGCCGTTAAAATATTTCTCCGCGGCCGCCAGCGTTTTATCCGCGTCTGCCACCTTAAAATTAATCTCGCCAGAATTAAAATATTTTTTAAGCGGAATAATTATTTCCGAAAAAGGTTTCTGCGTTTCGCTTATAATTCGTAAAATTTCGGCCATCGTAAATAAAGTGTTTTCAATAAAACCAAAGTCTCTGTAGAAATAATGACCGGATAATTCCCCGCCGAATAAAATATTTTCTTGCCGCATTTGCTCTTTCATTAAAGACTGACCGGGCCGACCCAAAATCGGCGCGCCTCCAGCTGCTAAAATAACTTCCGGTATAATTTTACTTGAGCGAACTTCATAAAGAATTTTTTGGCCAAAATTATCCCTTAGCAATTCCTGAGCAATCAAAGCCGTAATAAAATCACCTCGTACCAACTCCCCTTTTTCATCTAAAAAAGCGATTCTGTCTCCATCACCGTCAAAAGCAACTCCCAGATCAGCTTTTATATCCAATAATTTTTCTCTAAGAATAATCCGATTTTCTTCTTTAATCGGATTGGCCTCATGATTAGGAAAGCTTCCGTCTGGTTCAACAAAAAGAGACTCAACAGAACAAGGTAAAAATTTTAATAACTTTTCTACCTCCGCTCCAGCCATACCGTTGCCATAATCCACAACTATTTTTAGCGACTTTATTTTTTCAACCGTAATTTTATTTTTTACGAAAGAAATATATTCTTCCAGTAAATCCTTATGCCAAATTTTACCGGTCAGACTTAAATCAGCTGCTTTTTCTTTTTTAGCTAATTCTC
>CAZYIG010000105.1:0-2887 GCA_964647205.1 uncultured Candidatus Saccharibacteria bacterium
AGGTGGGGATTGGTCTGGAAGCCGGTCAGGTAATTTCCCGCCAGCAATTATTGCGCCAATTAACCGACCTGCAATACGAAAGAAAAGACATTAACTTCGCTCGGGGTTGTTTTCGTGTCCGTGGCGAGAGCGTGGAGATTTGGCCGTCAACCGGCGAAAATATTATTAAAATAGAACTTAAAGGGAATGAAATTGTCGCCATTTTAAACCGGCGGACCGAAATGACGCGCGACTTATTTGTCAAAAGAGAAACGGCGGAAATGGCGATTAGAATCTATCCGGCTAAATTTTGGGTCGCCTCAAAATACAAAGTTAAACTGGCCGCTAAAAATATTGAGAAAGAACTGAAAGAACAATTAATTAAGCTCAAAAAAGCCAATAAAATACTGGAAGCCGAACGGCTTCGCCGGCGAACCAACTACGACCTAGAAATGATGCGCGAGGTTGGCTATTGCCATGGCATTGAAAATTATTCCCGGCACCTGGAATTCCGGCCAGTTGGCACCCCGCCCTATTCTCTCCTTGATTATTATCTTTCTCCAATCGAGGAAAATAAGAAAAGAGATTTTCTGCTTTTTATTGATGAGTCGCATATGACCATCCCGCAAGTTGGCGCCATGTACGAAGGAGATAAAGCCCGGAAACAAACCTTAATTGACTTTGGTTTTCGCCTGCCATCAGCCTTAGACAACCGGCCACTGAAATTTACCGAGTTTCAAAAAAAGATCGGCCAAACAGTTTATGTTTCGGCTACACCGGGCAAATATGAGCTTGGCAAAGTGCAAATAGCAAATAGAAAATCGCTTAAATCTGTCATTCCCGCGAAAGCGGGAAGCCAAGGTTGCCCCTCCCTTTCCGTAAAGGGAGGTGGGGAGGGATTTATTTCGGGACCTGGATTCTGGGTCGGGCCCGGGATGACAAACAGATACGTAATCGAACAACTAATCCGCCCCACCGGCCTCTTGGACCCGCCAATTGATGTCCGCCCAAGCCAGAACCAAATCCCCGACCTGATTCGAGAAATAAAAAAACGCGTGGCCAAAAAACAACGGGTGCTGATCACCACCTTAACCAAGCGCATGGCCGAAGATTTGTCCGATTTTCTGAAAGATGAAAAAATAAAAACTCATTACCTGCACTCGGAAATTAAAACACTAGAGCGGCCGGAAATTCTAAAAAAATTCCGCGAAGGAGTTTATGATGTCATCGTTGGCGTAAATTTATTAAGAGAAGGACTGGATCTGCCAGAAGTTTCACTAGTAGCTATTTTAGATGCTGATAAAGAAGGTTTTCTGCGTGGTGAAACGGCGCTTATTCAAACTATCGGCCGGGCTTCGCGGCATCTGGAAGGCCAGGCGATAATGTATGCCGATAAAATTACCCGCTCAATGAAATTTGCCATTGACGAAACTAATCGCCGGCGGAAAACCCAAGAAGAATATAACAAAAAACACAATATACAGCCGCAAGCAATTACTAAAAATATCCGGGCTAGTATTGTTGATATGCCGGAAGATTTTGAAGATCAAAAAGCGGCCAAAGACAACAAGGAATACCTTAAAGAATATCTGCGCGAACTGCAACTAAAAATGGAGATGGCTAATCGGAATCTGCAGTTTGGTGAAGCCGCTAATATAAAAGAAGATATTGAAAAAATTCTCGCCTCGATTCGACCGAGTCGAAGCGGGAAGAAAGTTGCCCTATTAAAAGTTCGCCCATAATAATTGCTACTATCATTATAAAAAAGCGAATTCGCCTTCGGCTCTTGTTACGGCGTGACATATTTTATTTTTAACTTTTAACTGGGCTTGCCAAAAATAAATTTTTCTGCTATATTCTTTTTAACCTCTCAAACAAAAAACTAACAACTAAAAACGACGAACTAATCATATGCCAATTAAAGAATCAGCTAAAAAAGAACTGCGCAAGGCTGCCAAGCGCCGAGGGTTTAATCTCTCACGCCAAAAAGCCATGAAAGACACGCTCAAAAAGGTTAAAAAACTTATTACCGATGGCAAGAAAGACGACGCCAAAAAATTGATTCCCGACGCCTACCAGGCTATCGATAAAGCCGTTCAGCGCGGCATTATCAAAAAGAACGCAGCGGCGCGTAAAAAGTCTCGGTTAATGAAAGTTCTGAACAAGTAGAAGCGACTTCACGCGCCAAGGCTCGAAAGAAGTCTCGGCTAATGAAAGCACTGAACCACTAATTTACTTTGTAGATCCGGACCCAAAAAACCGCCCATTCGATTATACTCGGGGCGGTTTTTACATTATCTGAAATATTCTGTATAGGCTTATTCGCACGCTTGTCCGCCTCCGGCGGGAATAAGCCTATATCAACGACTATCCGGTTATCTCTCCCACTATCAAATCCAGCGCCACTTGCGCTTCAATGCGGCCGGTTTTAATGGCAATATCTAGTTCTAGCAACCGCTCGTAGATCTTTTTAAGCGCTAACAGAGTGAAACCCTTGCTCTGTTCAAAGCTTTTGCGTAAAACATACGGATGTAATTTTATAGTTTTAGCCAGCGACTGAAATTGCACTCCGCGGTCAATTTCGCTTTTGACTAAAAGTAAATTCCGAAACTGATAAACCAGCATAGAAAGTAAATAAATTTCTGACTCCCCTTCAGCTAAGTGGCGGTGTAAAAGCGACAGCGCCATTTGCTTATTGCGATTGGCCAGCGCGTCAACGGTTTCAAAAATATCATTCTCAATCTTTGCGCCAACCAGCTCATCAATATCGTCAGCTAAAATTAATTTACTGTTTTTGTAGCTAATTAATTTATCTAGCTCATTGCTTATCCGCCACAAGTCCGAACCGACAAATATCGCTATTTTTTTTACCGCCGCTGTGTCTATTTGCCCGCCTCTTTCCTGGACT
>CAZYIG010000106.1:0-2820 GCA_964647205.1 uncultured Candidatus Saccharibacteria bacterium
AATCATAAAACCGGAAAAAATAGCTAATAAAAAAATCGCCACCACTGTCCAAGCGGCCTGCGACATTTTCTGTTTCGTGAATAGTGCCGTGAAAAATCGAGAGATCATAATTACTTAAATCAGATTAACTAAATCTGTCAAAAGAAAATATTTTAACTTATTCCATCCTAAATAATAAAACTTAATTTGTCAATAAAAAGCGGCTAAGTCTAAGCTTAAGCCGCTTTATTAAACTTCCTCAACTTCCTGCAAATCTTTGCTAATAATCTCCTGTTTTTTATCATCGCTATATAAAATGTAACCGCGGATTTTTTTACCCGCCAAGATCGGCGGCAACCAATACTTATCAGCCGGCCACATCTTATCGAAAGGAACTTCTTCACTGCTGAACCATTGCCATGCCATCTCTTCGCTGTCTTGTGGTTGACCTGCATAGTCCAGCACTCGAAAAACATGGGTCTCCAAAATTTTTCCCGGTTCATCGGTAAACTCAAATTCGATAAGGCCGACTTTTTCTATCTGGCTAATGATTAAGTTCGCCTCTTCCAGCGCCTCCCGCCTGAAAGATTCCTCCGGATTTTTATCTTTTTCTTCATTAAATTTTCCCCCGGGACCATTCCACAAGCCAACACCAAAGCCGCGCTGCTTCATTCCCAAAAGAACTTTGGAGCCCTGTTGAATAATACCAATGGTTAGAATCTTTTTCATATTATTCCCCTCCTAAAAAGAACTTATCTGAACTTAACCTCTTCTTCATTTTTGCCTTTTAAAATTTCGTCCACCATTCTTATTTCATCCAAAATCCCCTCTATTAAATCATATTTTTTGCATTCTTCATATGTTGCCCAAACAAACTCGGTTGCGTCTTCATCCAATTTCACTTCGCCAGATTTATACGGCGCGTAGAAACTCAAAGTGATGACGGGAATGCCGTCCGGCCGAATGAGAGCCAAATCCAAAAGATATTTGATGAACCCTATCTCCAGATTAACTTCTTCCCTCACCTCTCGGCGAAGAGAAATGCTTAACGCGTAATACCAGCAACCGTCGCTGTTTGCCGGCGTAGTCGTATAATCATCAGTTTCTAGTCCCCCGCCCGGCACGGTCCACTTATTGGGAAAAACTTTTTTATGCGGACTGCGCTTAGTAATTAAATACTCTATTCCACTTTCTTCTTTTTTGTAGATAATAGCAGTAGAAACAATACGATGAAGCTCTTGGTTTGGTGTCGACATAATTTTAAGATTTTTTAAACAAATTTATAGTCTTTTTAATCTCCTGCGGCACGCCGCTGATGCAATCATATTTTAACGCTTCCTTAGCGTTTACCCAAGCAAAATCAGTGAAATCGCCAGCTTCTGGCTTTACCTTCCCGCTCTTATACTTAGCCGCAAATTTTACTAAAACAACCGGAATGCCATCCGGCCGGATAAATACCACGCTATTAATATAAAATAATTCTTTACCAATTTTGACACCGGCTTCTTCCTCAGACTCACGCGCTAATAATTTTTCCACCGCATCCTCAAAGTCAAAGACATCGCCGTTCATTCGCGTTGGTTTTTTTAAATCCAAATCTTCCCATTCTAATTTTCCGCCCGGCACCGCGTATTTTCCCGGATGCACCTTTTCGCGTTCGTCACGCTTTAAAATCAAACATCGCCCATCTTTTTCCCGATAGATAACGACGTTGGCCACAAAATAAAAGAGCTTATCTTGCTTGGCATCTTTTAAGCTGATTCTTTTAGCGCGCATGATTTTAAATAATTTTGCTAAATTAAAATTCTTTCTCCATCCAGCATTCTCTCTAAATAGCCCCTAAGCTCTACTGAATTTATTTTATCAAAAACATACTTCCCTGTTTTATATTTTATTCCACAGCCTAGTTCATTAAACACAATTAATTTTGCTCTTTCCAAAATTTGCAAAGCAGGCCTTATTAATTGTTTACCCGTAAAACTCGCCGATTTTGGTTTATATCTTATATCACAGCTCCATTCAAATAGCTGGGCATACTCATGCGCAAGACTATCTTGAATGTCATTTTTAGTGGTATAAAAATATTTTTTGGCTAATTCTAATCCGCCCTCATCTAAATAATTACCCTTATGACTTTTAGGCAGGAGTAAACCTTTACCTAAAAGTAAGGCAAAAAAATAATGCATCACCGCATAAAAGATAACCACTGTTATCCAGTCACAACAGTAAGGGGGAGATTTCTTCTCCAAAAACAAAACAAGCCCCTCATTTCTATAGGCTTGTTTTAAATAATCTTGGCACTCAAGGCTGATCATAATTATGCAGCATAGCTAAAATTGTTTTCTAGCCTAAAGATTTTTAAATCTTCCTGCCTTATAACTTCTTGCATCTTCTTTTTTGTATCTTGAACGTATATATTTATTTCAAGATTTACACCTTTTATTTCTTTTTCGGCAATTAACGAAAGAGATTTTAAATAGCTTATCAAATAGACTATATTATTTTTATCAACCATAAAAATAATCTTAACCTTATCATCATTAATCTTATAAAAAGCACTCTTAATGCCTATGCTTTTGGGAGATAAACTTTGTATCAATTTTATAACTTTTTCTTGTTTTACAGACATACCGATATTGTATCATTTTTTAATAAATAGTTATCCACAAGCTTATTAAAATAGCTCCGTTAAGTCGAGTTAAATCTTATTTTAATTCCCACACAATTAAACCAAACTTTTTAATTTTTTCCCGATAATCAGGGAAACTATAGTATTTTTTAGTAGCCTGGCCAACTGTTGTCAGTCCCGGAAAAATATCTTTGACATTGTAGCGCTTAAAG
>CAZYIG010000107.1:0-2817 GCA_964647205.1 uncultured Candidatus Saccharibacteria bacterium
CCTCCTTTCCCCCACGCGGGAATGGACTCCTTTTTAAAAAGGTACTTTAATTATAGCTGTTATCCCCGCCGCGTCAATAATTTCAAAGACCAAAAAGCGCCCGGATTTCTCCGGGCGTTTTTTATCTGTTTTCTAATCACTTAATCGCTTGACCACTCAATCACTTTTTCTAATAACCCATATCCATTCCACCCATATCCGGCATTCCACCCGACATACCCGCTTGTCCGTGATCACAGGAATTTTTCTTCTCCGGCAAATCAGTCACGACTGCTTCTGTCGTCAATAACATTGAGGCCGCTGAAACCGCATTTTGCAAAGCGGAACGAACCACTTTGGTCGGATCAATAATGCCGGCCTTGAACATATCAACATATTCATCAGTGGCCGCGTTATAACCAAAACCGCCCGTGCCTTTTTTGACTTCGGCTGCTACGACTGAACCATCTTTACCGGCATTCTGCGCAATCTGGCGTAAAGGCTCTTCTAGAGCTCGCTTTAAAATATTAAAACCAATTTTTTCATCTTCTTTTAATTTAATATCGTCCAAGGCACTTAATGCTCGGATTAACGCCACGCCACCACCGGCCACAATGCCTTCTTCCACCGCCGCCCGAGTTGCATTCAAGGCATCTTCAATTTTATCTTTCTTGGCTTTCATTTCCACTTCCGTGGCCGCGCCGACTTTGATGACCGCCACGCCGCCGGATAATTTAGCCAAGCGCTCTTGCAGTTTTTCTTTATCAAATTCGGAATCTGATTGTTCAATTTGTTTTCTAATTTGAGCCACCCGATTTTCAATCTCCGATTTCTTGCCCTTACCTTCAACAATGGTAGTATTTTCTTTAGTGGAAACAACTTTGCGGGCCTGGCCCAGCATTTTTAGTTCTACATTTTCAAATTTTAAACCGACTTCTTCGGAAATAACTTGACCGCCGGTCAAAATGGCAATGTCTTGCAACATTTCTTTCCGCCGGTCGCCGAAGCCCGGCGCTTTAATTGCCAAGGCGTTAAAATTACCGCGCAATTTATTTATGACCAGCGTTGTCAGGGCGTCTCCGTCAACTTCATCAGCTATAATCACCAAATCTTTTTTACCGCTCTTGGCCACTTTTTCTAAGGCCGGCAATAATTCTTGCAAAGAAGAGATTTTTTTATCGGTAATCAAAATCAAAGCATCTTCATAGACCGCTTCCATCCGTTCGGCATTAGTCACCATATATGGAGAAATATAACCTTTATCAAATTGCATGCCTTCCACGACTTCTTTTGATAGGCCAAAAGTCTGGGACTCTTCAACCGTGATAACCGAATCCTTGCCGAGTTCGTGCATCACATCCGCCAGCATTCCGCCAATTTCTTCGTCTTGAGCGGAAATAGTCGCCACTTGCGCGATTTCTGATTTATTATTTATCGCTTTAGAATTCTTCTTCAAAGCGCTGACAATCGCGTCCCGGCCTTTTTCTAGGCCCTTTTTAATTTCAAGAGGATTAGCGCCGGCCGTCACATTTTTCAAGCCCTCGGCAATAATCGCTTGCGCCAGAATAGTGGCAGTCGTTGTGCCATCACCGGCCGTGTCATTAGTTTTAGTCGCCACTTCTTTAATAATTGAAGCGCCGATATTTTCAAATTTATCTTCTAGCTCAATTTCTTTGGCGATCGTTACACCATCATTGGTAATGTGCGGCGCGCCATAACCCTTATCCAAAACCACGTTCCGGCCCTTTGGACCCAACGTCACTTTAACGGTATTGGCTAGTTTATCCACACCGCTTTTGAGCAGGCGGCGCGCTTTTTCGTCAAATAATATCTGTTTCGCCATATTTTTAAAAACTCTAAATTCTAATATCTAAACTCTAAACAAATTATAATGACCAAAATTCAAAACTGTTTTGTAGATTTGATATTTGGATTTTGAAATTGTTTAGAATTTAGGATTTTGAAATTAGGATTTATTAGTAACGAATTAAGAATTACTCTAAAATTGCGAGTATATCTTCTTCCTTCGCAATTAAATATTCTTTCCCGTCAATCTTAATTTCGTTCGGGCCATATTTAGTGAACAAAACAACATCGCCTTTTCTCACGTTCATCGGAACAACTTTGCCGTCTTTATCAATTTTCCCGGCGCCCACGGCAATAATTTTGCCTTGCTCCGGCCGCTCTTTATCCATTGTTTGCGGCATTACTAAATTTATTTTACCGATTTTTTTAATTTCCTCGGCGGAAATAGGTTCAATCAGAACCCGATCACCTAATGGTTTTATTTTCATAATTTTACCCGACACTAATTCACGAATTAGCACGAATGTCACGAATTTATTAGTGTCATTCGCGTGCGATTGGCGTATTGGTGTCGCTGTTATTTAGCACTCTTTCCTCCAGACTGCTAATTATATTACATTATGATATTTTATACAAGCCAGCGCCAAAGTCAAGGGCTGAACCCGATATCCGATGTCCTCAATATTAAGAGTCCCGAATTCTGGACGTCGGATGTCAAAATATTAATTTTACTGCCTCTCTAAGCTCATCACATTATCATTACGATAGCAAGAATAATGTGATGAAGAAAAAAATAAAAAAGGGGCGGCTTTTTTGCTAAGCTGAGCTCAGCTCTGCCAACCCCTTCAAAATTATTTACTACGATTCCCTAACCGGCTTACCGCGTAAAAAATGCAACGCGTGTGTCACTTGTGCGACAACGCTCAAAAGAAATTGCATCTTTTCGTCAACCGCGAAACCGGCTAATCTCTCTTTTTCTTCCGGACTAAGGAAAGATTTGCTGAAGTTTGGAAACTCATAAAGATTCTTCCT
>CAZYIG010000108.1:0-2720 GCA_964647205.1 uncultured Candidatus Saccharibacteria bacterium
AAACTGGTAGCCGAACAAAAATCTACAAACAGAAAACCGCACCCCATTTCTGGTTGCGGTCTTTCTGCTAGAAATCCGGACCTATTGTCCTTGATTTAATTCAAGTTTATTTTAAAATTATGTCAAGAGCTGTATCCGATACCTAGTGTTGGTTCCGAAAAAAGCCTTATATAAAGGCAAAAAAATGAAAAAATAATCCGATACGTGTTGGATTATCCACATAGCATAAATTACAGAAAAGATATTTTCGCAAAAGAATAATTTCCCAATTCAATAACCACTTTCAGCAAAAATGTAAAATAAAATTAAAAAAAATTTTACAAATTATAATTTTTTTCCACGAAATATCCCGCTAAAAAACACTAAAAAATTTCACCGCGCCTATTTGATTATCACCCTGAATAAAGTGAAGGATTTAACCAGCTGACGACAAAAGCTAAGATTCAAATTGGACATTAGACATTGGGATTTTATTTGTCATTAGTCATTTGAAATTTGTCATTTTCTCATACCATTAGACCCATAACATCAAAACTAAGAGGAACATGACTATAATTATTTTTTAATCTAACTCAACCTATTATAACCCTACTAAATCATTTTAATAACATTATTAAACATTAATACATAATTTAATTATTCTCATGCGTTTTATAGCTAAAAGTCTCTCATCCATTAATAAGCTAGTCCTTGATTGTGTTTTTCCTAAACATTGCCTAAGTTGCAACGAAGAAGGCACTTACTTATGTGATAAATGCCTTAATGCTCTCCCTCTGTCAAAAGGAATTACTTGTTTTGTTTGTGGCCACCGCTCTCCTCAAGGCTATGCCTGCAAGGCTTGTCGCAAGAATGGTTATCTCAAACTAAGTGGCCTACTGGTTGCCAGCGATTGGAATGATCCGCTGCTTAAACAACTGATTTACGCTTATAAATATAATTTTGTAAAAGAACTATCTAATCCTCTGTCAATCATCGCCAGCAAATATTTAAAGCTCTACTTTTCAGACAAACTGCAAAGTCAAGAAATAATTTTTATTTCTGTGCCGCTTCACCCAAGAAGACTCGCTTGGCGGGATTTTGACCAGGCCGAACTTCTGACCAGAACCATCGGTGAAATATTGACTATTCCCATCATTGAAAAAGTGTTAATCCGTCATCGCTATACCCTGCCCCAAGCTGAAATCCATAATCAAGCGGAAAGAAAATTAAATCTTAAAGGCGCTTTCTCTTTGGCAAAAAATCTGACTCAAAAAAATAAAGATTTATTAAAAAATAAAATTGTTATTTTGGTTGATGATGTTGCCACCACCGGCGCCACTTTTCAAGAATGCGTCAAAGCTCTAAAGCCTCTCTCACCCAAAGAAATTTGGGGGCTGGTTATTGCTCGAGGATAAAAATTTGCTCCTTCCTTTTTAAAGGAAGGCTGGGATGGATTTAAAAAAAACAACTTTTAAAAGTTGTTTTTTGTTTCAGCGGAGGCGGGAGGATTCGAACCTCCGAGACCCTTGCAGGCCTAACAGTTTTCAGGACTGTCCGTTTCAACCACTCACGCACGCCTCCAATTTAAAAGTAGGAGGGATTCGCCCTCGACTAAATTTTTTACCGTCGTAAAAAATTTGTCTGGGCACCGGCTCATTAAAATTTTCTGCTAAAAATTTTAATTCCGCCGTTCTCATCCGCACCCTGTATACCAAATTTTAATGCACCGTAGCGCATTAAAATTTGGTATGCGGAGAGGGAGGGATTCGAACCCTCGAGACGGTTTTACCCATCTAACAGATTAGCAATCTGCCGCTTTCGGCCATGCTCAGCCACCTCTCCGAATCATTCTTGACTTTATAACTTCCGCCTAATTTTAAATCAAAAATGAATCCGAGTCAAACTTGAGTTTACGCCTAAACTATGTTATTCTTTTTTTGTAATGGATAAAGAAAGCGATAAGATTTTAATATCCTGGACCGCCCAAGAGTTCGTGAAGAAAGAGAAAGGGAGAGCTTGGTTTATTACACTCGGTATCATTGCCTTGGCGTTTTTTGTGATTGGAATATTGATGAAAAACTATATTTTTTCTATTATTGTAGCCCTCTCTTCTTTTCTTATCTTTATTCAGGCTCTGCGCCATCCCCAAAAAATAAAAACGGAAATCTTCGAAGACCGAGTAGTCATCAATGATCTTCTAAAAATTACTTTCAAGGAGGTAAGATCTTTCTGGATATTTGAAGAAACCGATTTTACTGCCTTGTGTCTTGAAACTAAAAAACTTACTCAACCAAAAATCTATCTTCCTCTGGGCCAGCAGACACCTGACAAAATACGCCAAATTTTGACTGAGTTTATTCCTGAAACAAAACAAGAAGAATCATTAATTGACCTAATCGCCAGAAAGATAAATTTTTAAATAAATGAACTATTCCGTCTATGTATTAATTAATCCAAGCGATAAAAGATCCTATGTGGGCATTACCACGGATATAAAAAGACGACTCAAAGAACATCAGATAGCCAAACTTTCGCATAGGAACATAAATTTTAAACCTGTTTTGATAGAAATTTTTTCTAATAAAAAAGATGCGCAAAGAAGAGAAAATTATTTGAAAACTTCTAAAGGAAAATTTACCTTACGGGCAATGCTAAAAGAAACGTTAAAAAACACTAATGAGCCCTTGTCGTTCAATGGATAGGACGCAAGATTGCGGATCTTGCGATGTAGGTTCGATTCC
>CAZYIG010000109.1:0-2599 GCA_964647205.1 uncultured Candidatus Saccharibacteria bacterium
AAAAGAAGAACCAAAAAAAGAAAACTTAAAAATTCAAGCCCCGGTTATTACTCGGCCGACAACGGCAAAAGCCATCGTTGAAGTTGACGGCGATCCTAAGATTGCCACCATCCTGGCCAAGTGTTGCCACCCCCAGCCACCCGATGAAATTGCCGGCTACATAACGCTAAGCCAGCGCATCAGCATCCATAAAAAAGATTGCCATAATTTAACAAAGATAAAAGATGCCTCTAGAATGATTAACGTTAACTGGCGAAGAAAATAAATAATCACCTATAAAAAGCCTCCTCGCAAAATGCGAGGCGGCTTTAATTATTATTCGCTTTTTATTCGTTATAATTCGTTTATAATTATTCCCTAGTCTATAATTTTTTTAACTAAGTCTTCCAATTCGTCTTTATTTTCAAAATCAACCGCGAGCCGTCCGCCTACACCGCTTTTTTTAACTTGTACCCGCTTGCCCAAGTAGATTTCAAGCCGCTGAGCAATTTTTTTAATTTCCGGGTCAAACGCCACTTTGCGCTTGTGTCCCTGAACATAAACTTCCCGCGCCCGCTGTTCAATTTGCCTAACGGATAAATTATTCTTGATAACTTCGTCAAATAAGGCCATCTGAGCCGCTGGATTTTTTATGCCGGCAATTGTTCGGGCATGACCCTCAGAAATTCGACCCTGTTGCAGGCCTTGTTGAACTGACTCGGGCAAATTAATTAACCGAAGAGTATTAGAAACATACTCCCGGCTCTTGCCAACTTTCTTGGCAATTTCCTCGTGCGTTAAATCAAATTCTTCCTGTAATTTTTTAAAGGCCTTAGCTCGCTCAACCGCGTTTAAATCAGCCCGCTGAAGATTTTCCACTAAAGCGAGCTCTAATTTTTGTTGTTCGGTTGAATCGCGTACAATCGCTGGCACATACGGCAATCCTGCTAATTTGGCCGCCGCCAGCCGCCGATGCCCCGCCACCATTTGATACTCAACTCCCTGTCCCCGGTCAGTTTCTTTATAATTCTTAGTGACAATTATCGGCTGCAAAATACCGTGTTGCTTGATGGAAGCAGCTAAATCTTTAAGTGCTTCGTTTTCCATTTCATAGCGCGGCTGATATGGATTATCTTTTATTTTACCAACTTCAATATCGAAGACGCTTTCTTTACGATCGCGCAATGGTTGAGAAGTTTTAGGATAATCAACTTCAGCCGAGCGCTGTTTTGGCGGAATTAATGATTGTAAGCCTTTGCCTAAATTTGTCATAAAAAATTAAATTATAATTTTATTTAAATTATTACTGCCTTCTTTATCTAATTTAATTATTTCTTCAGCTAATTGGCGATAGGCCCGGCCGCCTAGCGAAGCTGGCTCGTGCTGAAAAATAGTCTTGCCAAAACTGGGGGCTTCGGCCAGCCGGATACACCGCGGAATCACCGAGTCAAAAACATAACCGGGAAAATGCTGGCGGACTTCTTTGGCCACTTGCTGGGAAAGTTTATTTCGTTTATCAAACATCGTCAGCAGAGCGCCCTTAATCCGCAAATCACGGCCCAAATTATCCTGAATTAAATTCACGGTTTTTAAGAGCTGCCCCAAACCTTCCAGCGCATAATATTCACATTGCACCGGCACAATAATTTCATCCGCCGCCGCCAAGCCATTAATCGTCAAAAGGCCAAGACTAGGCGGACAATCAATTAAAATATAATCATAATTAGTGCGCACCCGATGCAATAGATTATAAAGCCGGAATTCCCGCTCTGGTAAATTGACCAGTTCAATCGCCGCGCCGGCCAAATCGCCGCCAGCCGGGATCAAGTCATAACCAAATAAATTAGTCCGCCGGATAACGTCTTCCGGATAGGAGTTTTCCGTCAAGCTATGATACAGATTTTTTTCCAAACTTTCCGGCTCAAAACCTAGGCCGCTGGTAGCATTCGCTTGCGGATCCAAATCAACCAGCAAAACATACTTTCCCAGGGCGGCCAAAAAAGCCGCCAGATTAGTAGTGGTGGTTGTTTTTCCCGTTCCGCCTTTTTGATTTACCACGCTGATAATTTTCGCCATTCTAAAACAATAATCAATCACCAAGAGACAAGATACAAACAAATCCAAATGTTTCAATTCATTTGGTTATTGTTTCTTGGGTGTTGTTTCTTGTTGTTTATATTTTACACTAAAATCCAAATTGACAAAAGGGGGTCAGATAGTTAAAATGAAACAGAAATTTGAAACAAGCCGCGGTGGCGGAATCGGCTTACGCGTGCGACTCACCCTGAACCAGATTCGCCTACGGCGAAACGGTACAGGGTGCCGTGAACCGTGCTTCGCTCTGGTTCACGGCAAAATCGTATTAACAAAATAACAATATGCACTACGCTTATGTTTTAAAAAGCCTGCGAGACAAAAAATTATACCTCGGCAGAAGCGATGATTTAAAGCGAAGAATTGTAGAGCATGAAAACGGAAAAGTAGACGCAACAAAAAATAGATTGCCGATAGAATTAATTTTTTACGAGGCTTTCAAAAATAAATCAGACGCCATAAGAAGAGAAAATTATTTCAAAACAACGAAAGGGAAAAGAGCTTTAGCGATAATGCTAAAAGAATC
>CAZYIG010000110.1:0-2589 GCA_964647205.1 uncultured Candidatus Saccharibacteria bacterium
ATAAGCGTTTAACTTCTGTGGATTGGATAAAAATTCATTCAATTCTTCCTTGGTAACATTGTTTAAAAAGAAAGGGTCAATTGAGTTATCTTTTAACACAGGATCTTGTTGCATAAATCTGCCGGTATTCGGATTGTAGTTTCTGGCGCCGTAGTCATAAATTCCAGTTTCTTTATCTAATCCTTGGCCGGTAAAACGGTAATTGGTATCTGCTGCCAAGGCATTCAATGGTACTATAAAAATAATGCCTAAAATAACACAAATGACCCTGTATTTCATATTTTTGACCCTTAATTGACTTATAATCTAAGATTATAGGAAATAGCTAAAATTTACAAGATACCCTTTACTGTTATAAAGGCAATTTAGAAATGTCATACTTGCCCAAAAGAAGTGTATTTAGACAGCCGTTAAAATGGGCTGTTTTTGTTTGGTAAAAATTTGGTTTATCCAGGGATGGTTGGCTGGTGGGATCCATGCTGTTTTGGTTCTACTTAGGGCTATTAATTTAATGTCTATCTCTTTTTTCGGCCGGTCCGGCAATTGGACATAATCCAGATACTGGCCGCGCAAGGCTATTTTCAGCTCTCCGTTTAAATGTTCTTCAATGGTGACCAGATCTTGCTTAACAACGGTAGTAGGTTGGATTTCTTGCAGCTGGTAGTAATTGTTTTTAAATCTGACTGTGTAGTCGTTGTTTACCCTCCTGGTTGACTGAATGGACAGTATTTTAACTAATTCGTTTTTCTGTTGCTCGCTTAATTTTCTATGCAGGTCGTTTTTCTTTTTCGGTACTACTGAAAATTGAGCGTTGAATTTAGGGATGAAGACTTCTCGCAAAAACCGGTTGGCTTCGGTTATCGAGCCAGTGGCATCATCGACGGAGAGAAGCAAGCATTGTTCCAGACCGACCGCCGCCTCATTCCGGCCTTCAAACCAGTTATGGTAGCTACCGTCGAACTGCTGCATCTCACCGTAGTTGTCTTTTCTCTCCCGCCAGGAAAACTTCCTAGCTCTGGATTTCTTTTTTGGCTGCCACAGTTTTTCAGCCATCATCCATTGCCTGATAGTTTCTTTGCTTTTACTAATATTATCGTCATCGCTCAAATGCTCTTGAGCCAGGAGCGGATTAAAATCGCTGTACTTCTCCCGCAGGAGTTTTTTAACCTTTTGGGTTATGGCTGCGGCGGTTTGGCGATTGCTGGCTTGTCCTCGGTTGCCGTGGATCACGCCTTTCATTTTGAGCTTGCGAACGCGGACTTTGATTCTTTTAATCTGCCTGACCGACAGGTTCAGCTGTTTGGCGGCTTCGCTGCCGTCAATCTTCTTGGCCAGCAGATCCTTAATGACT
This sequence comes from uncultured Candidatus Saccharibacteria bacterium, assembly GCA_964647205.1. Taxonomy (GTDB): domain Bacteria; phylum Patescibacteriota; class Minisyncoccia; order Portnoybacterales; family GWB1-42-6; genus CAZYIG01. The sequence goes on from CAZYIG010000110.1 coordinate 1,352, forward strand.
TCATAGCGCTTAGCTTCTTTTTTGGTCATAGTTATGAGTTGATTATCGTCCATATTTAGCTAAATTAATGATTAGATTAATCTAGGCCAATTATGGCACGAAACTGATTAACTATGACATTTCTATTTTGCCCGCCCTATGACATTATCATCTTGGCGGGATAAAGGAGTGAAATTTTTGAGCCGTGTTGTAAAGACACCATCATAAAAAAGCGAGGGTATTAACCCTGGCTTTTTCTGGTGGACGTGAGAGGAATTGTCGGCCAGAGGCTGATCAGCCTCTGGCCGAAACCGTTTTAATGATAGCGTATTTTATTTGTTTGCCAAATCCAGATTTGTAAAATTTTTCTTTAAGATGGCATCACTTTTACATAGATATTTTTCAAAATATACAAGAGTAAAAGGCCCATTATAACTTGTCCAAACATTAGACCCTTGGTTATGTTCAGCAACTCTAATTTTAGGGTTTTTACCAGTTAAATCGACGTATATTTTGTTATTTTTTAAACTTTTTGCAAAATAAATATAGTACATAAAAAACAAGGTTAATTGTAATGACCCTGTTTTCTGGTGGGTCCGAGAGGAGTTGAACCTCTGACCTCCACAATGTCAATGTGGCGCTCTAACCAACTGAGCTACGAGTCCATTTAATAGCTAAGATTATACATAGATTGTTAAAAAAAGTCAAGACCAAAAAAATCCCACTGAATGAAGTCAAAGGTGGGATTTTTTATTGATCCGGAAAGCAATGGTAACAACGCTAATCAGTATCCCTAAAAATAAGTGGGTGGCCGCAATTTCGGTCCACGGACCGAAACGATGTAGGCTTCCCTATATGTCTAGTTGTAGAATATGATTTGGTGTTGTTCTGCTTACCGAATCATATATATTATACATCTGCTCTAAACACTAGGCAAGTAATGTCAAGAGCAGACGGGGTAGTGTGACTTTTTCCCCATCCACATGTGTTGGCCCGAGTCGTGCGACCCAGACCCCCACACAGGTTTCATTCGTCATCATCGTTGGGGTACTGGTTTCTTCCCATGGCAGCCGCATGCAATCCCATGGCAAAAATCCTTGCCATTGCACCGGTCTCCTCTGAAATGGCGCGGAGTAACAGACGCGACGCTTCTATTGCGTCACCGCAACTTTCCGCCTCTACGGCCTGCAAGAAAATCTCTTCCGCTCTCTGGAGGGCGTTGTGCGCCTCCGTAGCAAGTGCACTTATGCACTGCGCTA
>CAZYIG010000111.1:0-2563 GCA_964647205.1 uncultured Candidatus Saccharibacteria bacterium
AAGGCGACATTTGCCGCGCGGTCGGGCTTGATCGTGCTCAAATGAGCAATATTGAGGCAGGCAAAGGCAATCCCACGCTTGCCACCATTGAAAAATTGCCCAAGCGTTGGGAATAACGAGCGATGAGCTTTTGAAATAAATATGGCAAACAGTAATCTTACAAACGCAAAAAGGGTAAAAAACGACGAATTTTATACCCAGTTCGGCGATATTCAAAAAGAGATTGAAGCGTATTTGGATCGCGACGCCAATGTATTTCGTGGCAAGGTGGTTTATTGCAATTGCGACGATCCGTTTGAGAGCAATTTTTTTCGCTATTTTGTGCTCAATTTCAACAAACTTGGATTGAAACAGCTTATCACCACGAGCTATAAGCCCTCGCCTGTCGCCAACACTCAACTAGGGTTGTTTGGCGATGATAAAACTCTCGCAAAATCAAAAAGCCTGCCTGCCGGTAGGCAGGGCCGTCCTAAGATAAACGCCAACAAATTTATTATCAACGAAGTGCGCGACATAGACGGCGACGGCGAGTTCAATTTGGAAGATGTTGCAATGCAACTAAAAACAAACAAACACAACGAATGGACGCCACTTGAAGGCGACGGCGACTTCCGTAGTGATGAATGTATAAATTTGCTAAAACAATCCGACATCGTGGTAACAAATCCGCCGTTTAGTTTGTTTCGCGAATATGTCAAACAACTTTTTGATTACAATAAAAAATTTGTGATTATCGGTAATAAAAATTCCGTAACATATAAGGAAATTTTTCCATTGATTAAAGAAAATAAAATGTGGTCTGGAAAAACAGAATGGTCTGGCGGGTTATGGTTTATAACGATAGATGGCGGTGATGTTGATCGGGTGATTGATGGTGTTAATATGAAAAATGTGTCTTCTGTTTGGTTTACAAATATAGACCACGGGCGTCGTCATCAGCCTTTGCCGCTTATGACAATGAAAGAAAATTTGAAATACAGCAAGCATAAAGAAATTAAAGGCAAAAAAGCGTATGATAAATATGACAATTACTCTGCTATAGAAGTGCCATTTACTGATTCTATTCCTAGTGATTATGACGGCGTAATGGGCGTGCCGATTAGTTTTTTGGATAAATATAATCCTGAACAGTTTGAGATTATTGGAATGGCAGAAGATAACGGCAAGGGTTTTTCGGGTGGAATTTGGGACGGTAAAAATCCTCATTGTGTCATAAATGGAGAGAATAAATTTAAGAGGATTTTTATTAAGCATAAGAAAAAATAATAAGATAAATAAAAATAATTCCGGCGAGATTATTATTTATGAAGGCGCGGATGGAGCGACTAAGAAAAAGAATTACAAAAGGAAGCAACTGTTCGGAATTTCCGAACAGTTCAAAATGAAGGAAGTCGACAGGTAGAAAGAAATTTAACTTTATAATATTCAATTAAATAAAATAATATGAAAAAGAAACTGCCCGACAATCAAATTGCGTTTTATCAAACGCCGGATGGCTCGGTAAATATTGAGGTTTTATTTGCCGAAGAAAATATTTGGCTTACGCAGAAAAAAATGGCGGAGCTTTTTGGCTGTTCTACTGATAACATTTCACTTCATTTAAAAAATATTTATAAAGATGGCGAAATTAACCAAAAATCAACTAACGAGGAATTCTCGGTAGTTCAAAACGAGGGCGGGCGGAATATTGAAAGAAAAACTATGATGTATTCTTTGGAAGCTATTATCGCTGTCGGCTACCGTGTGAGTTCCGAGCGAGGCGCGCAGTTCCGCCAGTGGGCGACTGGAATTTTGAAAAACTATATTCATAAGGGCTATGCCTTGGATGTTAATCGTATGAAATATGGATCCCGTTTCAGCGCTAGATATTTTGATGAGCTTTATGAAGAAATAAAAGATATTCGCACGAGCGAGCGGAGAATTTATCAAAAAATTACCGATATTTATGCGACGGCGATTGATTATTCGCCCAAAGCATATGAGAGTAAAGAATTTTTTGCCACCGTGCAAAACAAACTGCATTTTGCCATTACTGGAAAAACGGCGGCGGAAATTATTACAGAGCGGGTTAGTGGCAAAAAAGAAAAAATGGGATTGACTTCATGGCGAAAATCTCCGCAAGGTAAAATTATGCCAAGCGACACAGTGATCGCTAAAAATTATTTAGACAAAAAAGAGCTGGAACATTTGAATCGCATAGGCAATATGTATTTGGATTATGCCGAGATGCAGGCGGCGAGAGGCAAGGCGATGATTATGAAAGATTGGATTGTAAAACTCAATGCGTTTTTGAAATTCAGCGAGTATGAAATTTTAACTAACGCTGGAAAAGTGAGCCACGAGATCGCTGAGGCGCTGGCGCTTAAAGAATATGAAAAATATCGTGTCATTCAGGATAAAAATTATATTTCCGATTTTGATCGGGAAGTCAAGCAATTAAAAAAACGGGGTAATAAAAAAAGTAAAAAAATAATATGAAAACAATTTTAAAAACCGACATTACTGTCAAAGATATTTGCGAAGGGTTCGTCTATAACGAATTGGAGGGCAAGGGGCTATTTGG
>CAZYIG010000112.1:0-2492 GCA_964647205.1 uncultured Candidatus Saccharibacteria bacterium
GAGAAGTGATTAAGTGATTTAGTGATTTAGTGACTTAGTTGTTTTAGATCCAAAGATTTTTATTCCCAGTATAATTATTAATCCTGTTAAAATTAAAAATCCGGAAAAGATGTTTTGGGGGTTAATTTTACCGGTGCTGACGAGAGTTAGAATCGTGGTTATGGGCAAGCCAAAAAGTAAAATCGTTGTCGCTACCGAAACCGGAACGTACTTTAAACCGTTATACCAAGTTATCGTGTAACCAAATAATAAGATTGCCGTTAGGATAATCCATTTAATTTGAGCTAAATCAAGGCTTAAAATTTGGGAAGATTGGCCAATAAAAACCAGATAACCAAGAATAAAAATAGCGCCAAAAAACATCCGTCCCCAGGCCACAATATTACCGGGCAAATCGCGCAGGACATATTTAGCTAAGACATTTTCGGCTGTCCAAAATAAAACGGCTAAAAAAATTAAGCCGTCGCCCAGAGAGAAAGAAAAATTAAAACTTTTGAGCAGCATTAAATTACCAAGAAGTAAAAGCAGGCCGCCCATCAGAAAGTTTTTATTAATTTTTTCTTTTAAGGTAAAGGCGGCTAAAATCGCCACAAAAATAAACATGGTTTTGTGGATAAAAGCGCCTTGAGCTGCGCTGGTCAGCGCCAAGCCTTTAAAAAATAACAAAAAAGGAATTGAACCGCCAACCAAACCAATGATTATTAGCTGCAGCCACTGTTTTTTAGTTAACTCAAAAAGTGATTTTCTGTTTTTTAGCAACAGGATAATGGCTGTAAAAAGAATAGCCACTACTGTATTTTTCGCGAAAGCGAAAATAGCCGGATTATTAGTAGCTGCACCAAACTTATTTATAAAAACCGAAAAACCGGAAATTATGGCAGTGGAGAAAACTAGTAGTAATCCTTTATTTGTGTTATTCATAATTTTATGATGTTATTTTAAGGTCGAAAGACGAAGAATCTATTCACACTAAATGACAAAATCCTAATGACTAATGACAAATCAATGACTAATGCCTAAATGTCAAACTATAACTTTTGGACATTTGCCTGCCTGCCGGCAGGCAGGAGCTTTGGATTTTATTTGTCATTGGAAATTGCTCATTTGTCATTAAACGACAGGATACTTCACTTCGTTCAGGATGATAATAATAGGTTTATTTCCTTCGCTTGTTTAGTGGTTATTCTCTTAACAACAACGCTGTTTTGCGTCAGAACCCAGTCCCCCTTTTTAATTTTTATTAAAGAGGCGGCTATTTTTTCTTTTTTGCCTTTAAAGATTTGTCCAACGATAGATTTTGGGCTGGTGGATAATATTTTTTTAGGGATTGTTAAACACATTTGATTATAATTTTTTGATAATAAGAGTGACGATGCCGGCAATTATCAAACAAGACGCGGTAATGGCTGGTAAGATGTCGCAGAGTTCTTCGCCCAGCATAGTTTTCATTTTTTTCATTTAGGTAGAGAAATAAATTAATGATTATTTTTATTAATTAAATTGCGCTGGGAATATTTTTTAGTTGAGCCCAACTGAAGATGGGGCCGTGCTTACAGGTATAGTATGGACCGACAGCACAGTGCTGGCAAACTCCTACTCCGCAATGCATCCGCCTTTCCAAGGAAAGAAAAATCTCATCTTCTTTAAACTGCCGCGCCAGCAGTTTTTCCAAAACCGGCTGGTACATGACTGGCGGACCGCATAAAAAAGCGATGGAATTTTCATTCAAAGTAACTTTATCAAAAAGAGATGTTACGAGGCCGGTATTCCCCTGCCAATTAGGGCTTTCCTTGTCAATTGTTAAATTAACTTCTATATTTTGTTTTTTCCAGCGGTTGTATTCGTGTCGGAAAAGCATGTCGTCGGGGCTTCGGGCGCCATAAAAAATCTGAACTTTGCTTTCTTTGCCTAGAAATTTTTCTTTACCCAAAATTAAAGTTCTTAAAGGAACAAATCCCAGGCCGCCAACAACAATCAGTAGATTCTGTCTGTTTGTCTGGCCACTCCGCTGAGCGGGGTTTGGCCCAGCTAAGCTGGGCCAACCATTACCATAGGGACCGCGCAAGCCAACTTGGTCGCCAACTTTCATTGAATGCAGTTTTTCGGTTAACCGGCCGGCCGAACGGATGCATAATTCTATGTGTCCATTATCTACGGCATTACAAGGCGCAAAAGGCGCCTCGCCAAAACCCGGCAATGAAAGCTCCATAAATTGTCCGGGCTTTATTTTTAAATTATGTCCCCAAACTTTCCGGTTAAACTCAAAACGAAAAAGCTTGATGTTATTTGTTTGCCAGCTGATGCCGGTTATTTTTGCGAGTTCTGGTCGATAAGAATTATGCATTAAAATTAACTAGAAAAATAAGATTAAGAATTTTCAACTTCTTTTAAAACTTCAAAAATATCAATACCAACCGGACAAACTTTGGCGCAACGGCGGCAACCGACACAGCCCATAAAGTCAAATTCTTCCGGGATGCGGACAAATTTAT
>CAZYIG010000113.1:0-2483 GCA_964647205.1 uncultured Candidatus Saccharibacteria bacterium
TTATCGAATCGCAAGATTTTAAAAAAACGCTTGCACAAACTTGCGAATATATTAAATCTCATCAAGAAAAAAGCCTCGCTCATAATGAAGTATACTCTTCTAAATTGAATAAAGATTTTCATTATTTTGAAGAAGGAGAATTAAAGAGTCTTCTGGCGGGACTTAATATAATTGAATTACTAGAGCACGAGACATATGCTAGTCATCCTCCGGAGGGAGAACATAAACATTGGGTATTTGATGTGGTGGCGAAAAAGATTAATTGATAAAAAATGAAAATAAATTTAAAAAGAGCCTGCTTATAAGGCGGGTTTTTTGGTAGGGATACCGTTTTTAATTTCATCAAGTAAAATATTGACACGGATGTGAGAGTGGGGTATTATAAAAACATTGAGAGACATTTAGTCCAAAAATGTACAGATCTTTAAAAATCTATAAGAAAGGAGGTAATAGGCTTATGGGCGTACGAAAGAATTCAGTGACCGACACAAAAAAGTGCAAGGTCAATGCCGAGAAGATCAAAAATCTGCGGCCGACAAAGCACGAATGCGCTTCTATCCCTTGCCAGTATAATGTGAAAAAATGAACTTTGGCGTCAAAGCGTGTTTGGTTAAAAAACGCTCATCTTCGTAAGTGGGAGATGAGCGTTTTCCCTTAAGATTTAAAAAGGAGGAGAAATACATGGTTATTCCGAATACGGTTTTTTGGGAAATAACAGAGGAGTGCAATCTTAGATGCAGACATTGCTATCTGGGAAAGAGGAATAAGGCAACAACTTATCAATTTGCAAAAGAGAAAGCCTTAGCTCATCTGGATGCTTTGTACAAAGGTGGCATAAAAACAGTTCTCTTCATGGGCGGAGAACCTTTGTTATACGGTAATATTTTTGAACTCGTTAGGGTAGCTGGAAGTTTCGGATACGGCTTACACGCCGCAATTTTGACCAATGGCTTACTGTTGAGCGAAGAGGTAGTGGTAAGATTGAAGAGAAATGGAATTAGCGCTGTGCAGGTAAGCATAGATGGGGTCGGAGACAGCTATAAGTTTATTCGCGGTATTGACTTCGCTGTAATTGATGAGAATATAAAACGGCTTAAAAAGAATAAGATTGTCGTTCAGGCAAAATTTACTATTACCGAAAAAAATCTTCATGAATTTGAAGATGTGTGGCGATACTGTTCGGAAAATAAAATTTTTTTGAGCACAAGTTTAATTTTAGGCATAGGACGCGCTAAGGAAGTTTAGTGTTAAGGCCTCGAGATTATTTTTCTTTTTCGCATAAGCTGTTTGAGCTTAATAAAAAGAGCAAACTAATCGGGATGAGACCATTCTTGTTGCCAGATTTCTCGATAGGCGAGTACCTTGAGAATGGCGTGCCGGAAACTGGCTGCGTTGCAGGTAGAGGCATGTTTGGTATAACCAGAGACAATAAGCTTGTTCCTTGTATATACCTTTCGAATTTTGATACAAGAAAATTTTTCGATTTCGAATTCCCAGAATTTGATGAAAATTTTCTTGTTACAATTAACCGGCACCCTCTTTTTAAATTTTTTCGCAAAGAAAGTAATCAGTATTTCGGTTGTCCAATTCGAAAAAAAATTTATGGAGGGAAAGATCCTTTTAGCGTCTATGAATTTGCAGAAACCTTTTAAAAACGGCTTCCGAAAAAGAAGCCGTTTTTCATTTTTCTTTTTTAGTCAGCAGGATAATCCTTTTCGATAATTTCGGTGAAAACTTTTCCTCGTTAAATCCTCCGTATTTTTCTACAATTTTAAGTCCATTATTGATTAACAGTTTTTTTAAGTCGTTGAAGGTATAAGTCCTTAGTGTCTGGGACGCATATTGTATTTTATGGTTTTTTGTATTAATGATTTTCAGGCTAACTATATTTATTTTTGTTTCTGAATTGAATTTAACATTCTCTATTATTAGGAGATTTCCTGTATGTCTTTGGTTTTCGGGGCGGCTATTATTTTTTAGCCAGTCGCCATTTATGACATCAATCAAGAATAAGCCGTTCGGTTTTAGCGATTTTACGATTGCCTTTATTGCTTTTTCGTTCTCTTCGTCATTTTCTAGATAGCCAAAAGAGTTAAAAATGTTTATTACGGCATCAAATTTATTTGAAAATGGAATTTTTCGTAAATCGCTGTGTATTGTGTGTATTTTTATTTTTTGTTTTTCCGCTTCTTCTTTCGCTTTTTTTAAGAAATTTTTGTTAAGGTCAAGCAGGTAGACTTTTAGTCTTCTTTCTGCCAAGGGAACGCTGTGTCTGCCATAGCCACCGCAAAGATCTAAAATTTCACTTCCTGGGGGCAATTTTAATATTTTTTCTATAAAATCAACCTCTTTTTTTGTATCAAGGCATGGCAAAATATCTCGGTAAATTTTTAAATAAAATTTTTGGAAAAAATCTTTATACCAAAAAGGTTTATTCTTTTGACTTTTATTTATTGTTTTCATCGTTTAAATATAAGATTTTT
>CAZYIG010000114.1:0-2462 GCA_964647205.1 uncultured Candidatus Saccharibacteria bacterium
AAAACAGAAGAAGCTGGTCCAGTTGAGGCTAAAAAGACGGCAAAAAAAACGCCGGCTAAAAAGCTTGTTTTAAAGGAGAAAAAAGTGAAAGAAAAAAAAGCACCAGTTGAGAATAAAAAAATTGTTAAAAAAGAATTTTCGGATGCCTATAAGGTTTTGCGACGGCCAATAGTAACGGAAAAAGCTTTTAATGTAAGCGGTACTCTGAACCAATATATTTTTGAAGTTAGCAACGAATCAACCAAGAATGAAATTAAGAAAGCGATTCAAGATTTATATGGCGTCAGAGTTAACCGGGTAAATATTATGAATGTTTCTGGTAAAAAACGTCGAGTCGGCCAGCATGAAGGATTCAAGCCGGGTTATAAAAAAGCGATAGTTTTTTTGCCGGCCGAAGAAAAAATAGAAGCAGTTTCAAGGTAAATTCTAGGTCATATATGACCTAGAAGACTTATAAAAATCATGCTACAAAAATACAAACCAACCAGTCCCGGTATCAGACAGCTCATCAGGGTGAAAGCCAAGTTGAGCAAGGGCGAACCAGAAAAAACGCTGGTGGTTTCGAATTTCCGTTGCAAGGGCAGAAGCAGTGCTTCCGGCCGGATTACTACTCGCCACAAGGGCGGCGGACATAAAAAACTTTATCGAGTAATCGATTTTAAGCGTGATAAAATTAATATTTCAGCTAGGGTTGTGACGACTGAATATGACCCCAATCGCAATTGTTTCATTAATTTGCTACATTATAAAGACGGGGAAAAACGTTATATAATTGCAGCCGAAGGAGTTAACGTCGGTGATGAAATAATTTGTGCTGAGAATGCGCTGCTTAAACCGGGCAATCGTTTAATGGTTAAAAATATTCCGGTTGGTACGCAGGTTCATGACGTGGAACTATATACCGGCAGCGGCGGTATTTTAGTGCGAAGTGCTGGTTCGGCGGCGGAAGTTCTGTCAACTGAAGGCGGTCATGCTCAACTTAAAATGGCATCGGGCGAAGTTCGGATGATAAAAGAAGATTGTTATGCGACAGTTGGTCAGATAAGTAATTCAGAATTTAACGCGCAAGTTTTCAGTAAAGCCGGACGTTCTCGGTGGATGGGTAAACGGCCGCATGTTCGCGGTTCAGCCATGAATCCAGTTGATCATCCGCATGGTGGTGGCGAAGGCCGGGCACCGATTGGTTTGCGCCGGGGACCAAAAACTCCTTGGGGCAAGCAGGCTTTGGGTGTCAGAACGAGACGAAAGAAAAAACCAGGTAGTCGATTTATTTTACAACGAAGAAAGAAATAATTAAATTTATAGGTCCCATAGGGCCTATAAGACCTATAATCTTATGTCACGATCACTAAAAAAAGGTTTATATGTTGATCCTCGGCTTCTGAAAAAGATTTCGAATTTAAAACCGGGTGATAAAACAATTATTAAAACTTGGTCTCGCGCCTCTGCGATTGCGCCGGAGATGGTTGGTTTTACTTTTGGCGTTCACAATGGTCGAGAGCACACGCCGGTTTTTATAACAGAAGAAATGGTTGGTCACAAGCTGGGAGAATTTTCTTTAACGCGTAAATTTGTTAGACACGGTGGTAAGATGCAGCGAGAAATAGAGCAGGCTCAAGCGTTAGCACAGGCTGCTCAACCAGTTGCGGCCGCTCCGGCAGCGGCGGTAGCCAAAAAATAGGGGCTTTAAAAATTTCAACAATTATGGCAGAAATAAAAGCCAGTTTATACAATATAAGAATGTCGCCACGCAAAGTTCGGTTGGTGGCAAATTTGATTGGCAGAATGCCGGCAACAAAAGCCAAGGCTCAATTAACTTTTTTAGTTAAAAAGCCGGCGCCTTTAATTTTGAAATTATTAAATTCCGCTATCGCTAACGCCAAGCATAATTTTCAGCTGGAAGAAGATAATTTGCGAGTAGAAAAAATAGTGGTTCAAGCGGGAGCAACTTTAAAGCGTTGGTTGCCTCGGGCTATGGGCCGGGCGTCAGCAATTCACAAGCGAACCTGCTCAATAATTTTATGGCTAGGAGAAATTAATGAAACGGCCAAACCAAAGAAAAAAAATATTAAGCCGGAGGTTTTGAAAGGCGGAGAAGCTTTGCCAGCGGCCAAATCAGGCAGAATAGAGGAAGTTGAAATTGAGGAAATGGATGATAAAAAAAACAAGGGAATTGCGCCGGCTAGGCCATATGGGGCATCAGGCGAAGCTAAAAAACGAAATTTTTCCAGACAAACAGTTGGTAATTTAAAGAAAGTTTTTAGAAGGAAAAGTATTTAGTTCATCAGTTCATCAGTTTGTCAGTTAGTCAGTTAAAACTGAAAAACTGAAAGTCTTGCAGGGACGAAACTGATTAACTGAAAAACTGAAATATATGGGACAAAAAGTTCATCCAGTATCTTTCCGGTTAGGCATCACGCAAAATTGGAGATCTCGCTGGTTCAATAAAAAACAATATCAGC
>CAZYIG010000115.1:0-2435 GCA_964647205.1 uncultured Candidatus Saccharibacteria bacterium
CGAGGGTGAAGAAACCTTGGTTGAATTGATGAAAAATTTGGGCAATAAAGAAAATTATAAAAATATCGCCGGCTTGGGTTTTAAGGATAAAAACGGAGAAATAGTCGTTAATCCGCGCCGGAATTTTGGCGATATGGATGAATATCTGATCGATTGGTCGTTGATAAATGTCGAAGATTATGTCGTCCCTTATTTTTCCAATAAATATCAAAGAACTTTAGCGATGGTCACTTCGCGCGGGTGTCCTTTTAATTGCCAATTTTGTTATAATTTAGTTTTTAATAACCGGCGGTGGCGTTCTCATTCGGCCGATAAATTAATTGCTAATCTAAAACCGGTAATTGAGAAATATAAGATACAAGCTATTCGTTTTCTTGACGATAATTTTTTTGTTGATAAGGAACGGGCTTTTGCCATCGCCCGAGGGCTGGGCTTGCCGTATTTTGCCGATTCCCGCGTGGAATTTGTGGATGAAAAATTCGTCGTTAATTTGAAAGCCACCAAATGCCAGGAAATAATGTTCGGATTTGAATCGGGGTCGGATCGGATTTTGAGAGAAGTCGTTCAAAAGGGCACGACAACTCAAAATATTGTCAGAGCCGTGACTTTGCTTAAGGGTTCGGGTATTATGGCTTCCGGTTCCATCGTTTTTGGTTTGCCGTCTGAAACCAAAGAGGAATATAAAGAGACCATGAATCTTATCATTAAGCTGCTGGAAATTAATAATAATTTGGCTTTCACGTGCGGCTGGTTTTTGCCGTATCCGGGCACGGGGCTTTATGAAAAAGCCAAGGAAGCCGGTTTCACGCCGCCGGAAAAGTTAGAAGATTGGGACAGGTTTGACCGCTGGCGGAATGATTATAAAATGGAATGGATTAATTGGGACTATGAGCAAGCCGTCAGATATTCCCGGCAAGTGGTGCATCTTTTAGCTTTGGCGCATAAAAGAAATATTCCGATCTTAAAGACAATCTTAAAAAAAAGAGTGGCGCATTTGAATTTTTCCTGGCCGCTGGATATTTACCTTTTTTCCAAATTAAGAAGCATTTATTTTTCCAGCGGCCGGCAGAATTTTATGGTTAAGCTCTTGCAGCGAATTTTAATATTCGCGGTAAAATTAACGCAGAAAAAATCATTCTAGGGGCTAATTGCGTGGTTTGAGTCATCTTGACTTTAGGGGCTGCAAACTTGATAATGGATTTAATCGGTTAATTAAATTTTTTAATGGAGATTGCCATATTCTTATCTCAATTAACGGCGGAAGCCGATAGAGAAATTGCCCTGCTCAAAAATAATTTTGAAGTGGCTGTTTTTTTGCCGCCGTTTGATAATAAAAAAATCTTGGATCTTCGCGGCCGGATTGACCTGATCTATGTTTGGCAGGATGTTGATTTAGCCGAAACTGTCGCTCGGAATAAATATTTTTTACAAGTCCCGTTTGTTTATCGTCAGCTGGCCATTTTAGATAAAATTGAAGACCGGAAACAGCAAGCCAAGCAAATCTATAACGAAGCAGACCGGATAATCTTAACGTCCGCTGAATTTGAAAAAAACTGGGCCGACTTAAAGCTGGATATCTATGAGCTAAAAAAGGTCATGCCGATTGCCAATCCGGCCGTTATACCATTGTTGAGGGAACTCATTGAGAAGAACAAGGATTATGAATTGACCCTTTGTTTTTTCGGCAGCTTCGATCCATCTTTGACTAGGAACAGAGTTTTATTCAAGGGATTTGCTAAAAATAGAATTAAATTGATAAGGGTCAATGATTGTTCTCCAAAATTGATGAAATTTATTCGACTTTGGCGGATGCACTCAAGGATTAAGAATGATTATGATGTTATGTTCGCGGCTTTTCAGGGCCAATCGATAATGCCCTTAGCTTGGCTTTTGGCCAGACTGAACCGCAAAAAGATCATCTTTGACGCTTTATTTTCAATCTATGATTCGATAGTCTTGGACCGCAAGGAAGTCGCTGTAGGCACATGGCGGGCTAAATTTTTGCACTTTTTAGATTGGTTTTCTTGCCGCTTAGCGGACGTGGTTATCGTTCACACCAGCTTCCATCAGGAATTTTTTATGAAAGAATTTAATTTGAAAAGCAGACAAGATAAGTTTATTACTTTATATGTTGGTGCTGACGATGAACTTATCTACCCCAAGCCCGAACTGTGGCCCCAAGGCGACCCATTCATAGTTCATTTCCATGGTTCTTATATTCCCGCCCAAGGGCTTGAGCATGTTATCATTGGCGCTGCTAAAATTTTAAAGAACGAAAATATAATTTTTAATCTGATAGGCAACGGCCAAACCTTTCCCGAGGTAAAAAAACTGGCGGAGGAATATAAATTAACCAAGGTCAATTTTATTAAACCGGTGCCATACCGCGTTTTGAACGACTACATGAATAGAAGTGATTGTTGTTTGGGGTCTTT
>CAZYIG010000116.1:0-2390 GCA_964647205.1 uncultured Candidatus Saccharibacteria bacterium
AAAACTTTAACAAAATCGGATTCGTTCGGCTAAAATTGTCGCGGTAAACTCGTCGCTACGCTCCTCCCCGTCGACAATTTATTAACGTCTCGCTCATCACAATTTTTTTACAAAATTTTTCGTATGCGCGGGATAATGAAAGAAGCAAAAAATTATTCGTAATTGGTAGGGAATTATGAATTTTTCTTTTTTAAATAATTTTAATCTGATCGCTTATTCAGATTGGATAATGACGCTGGTTTTTTTGGGGGTAGCGTTGGTTTATGGTTTGTCAATGGGCAAAAATCGGCTGGTAATTGTGATGCTGGGAGTTTATTTGTCGTATTTCATTACCCGAGCAATTCCTTGGAAAAATTTAACTTTTTTAGGAATGCCGACTGGCCCCGATAGTACGGTTCAGATATTTATTTTTTTAGCCTTAGCGCTCGGTTTCTTTTTTGCGATTCCGCATTCTGCTTTTAAGAGTTCCTTGCGGCTTGGCGGCCGAGGGCGCGGAGTTTGGTGGCAGATTTTGATTTTAAGTATTTTGCAAATTGGTTTAATCTTGGCTTTGGCAATTTCTTTCTTGCCGCTAAAAACAATTACTTTTTTAAGTCCGCTGGCGCAGACTGTCTTTGTTGGAAGTCTTGCTCAATTTTTATGGTTGCTTTTGCCGATTTTGACGATAATGTTTTTGGGTGGCCGGCAACAGCAATATAATTATGAAGAATAGTTGAATTTATCTCTATTATTTTGAAATATTTTTTTGCCTCGCATAGCGAGGCATTTATTGATAATTTTTGAGTATGCCAAAACTTTCTATTATTGTTCCAGTTTTTAATGAAGCAAAAACTATCCGCTTGGTGCTAGAAAAACTGCTTGGTTTATCTTTAGATAAGGAAATTATTGTGGTTGATGATGGCTCAACCGATGCTACCGGAAAAATAATAGACGTTTTTATTCCGGCTATAAAAGTTATAAGGCACAAGATTAATGGCGGCAAAGGTGCGGCCTTGAGGTCTGGTATCGCGGCGGCCAACGGCGATTATATAATCTTTTGCGATGCTGATTTAGAATATGATATTAATCAGATTTCTTCTTTATACAAACACTTACTAGATAATAGTCTAACGGTTTTATATGGTTCTCGCTTTATTAATTATCGGTCAAAAAAAAATCTTATTCATTATTTAGGCAACAAAGTTTTAACGGCAACAACCAATTGGTTGTTTGGCGCCAAGTTAACGGATATGGAAACTGGCTGCAAACTTTTTAAGGCGGATATCTTAAAAAGTTTTAATCTCTCCAGCTCTCGCTTTGAGATTGAACCGGAAATTACCGCTAAAATTTTAAAGCAGGGAATAAAAATTACGGAACTGCCAATTAGCTATGATCCGCGGGTAAAATCCGAAGGAAAGAAAATAAAGTATCGGGACGGTTTGGTGGCAATTTGGGTTTTGATTAGAGAGAGACGATAAAAATTTCAATCCGTAATTTTATAAAATAAGTTATTATGCCTCATTATCTTCACTATCGTGAGCGTGATGTGATATAATCTAAACATGAAAAGAAATGGAGTTGGCGAGAAAATTTTAATAAACTTGTGTGACTTATTTTCAGCTGCCGAAATAATTTTTTCGCGTGATAGTTTGTGGAAAAAAATGCAAAGGCTGGGGGACGTGCCTGATAGGGCTTCTTTTATCAAGTCATTTAATAGTTTGCAAAGGAGCGGTTTTTGGCGATTATCAAAATCTGGTAAATATGAATTCACTAAAAAAGGCGTAGCGAAACTTGAGCAGATACGAATTCGCGAGTCTGTAAAAAAACAGAAGTGGGATGGTTATTGGAGGGTAGTTATTTTTGACATCGTTGAAGAGAAGAGAGCCGCTAGAGATGCTTTGCGACGAAAACTAAAGAACTTTGGCTTTTATCCTTTGCAAAAAAGCGTTTTTGTATTTCCTTTCGATTGCCAGAAAGAAATAGCAGCCTTAGCGGACTTTTTTGAAGCCAATAATAATATTGAATATATAATAGCCAAAAAACTCGGAGGGAAAGAATTGGAAGTAAGGGATTTTTTCAATTTATGATAAGAAATTGTTACTGGTAAATAACCTGTCTCTCTCTAGGCGTATCTCATTATATTCACTATCGTGAGCATAACGTGATGTATATATATCAAACTGGATTGGAGATATGGGTCTATGGGAGGGGGTTGTTTTTTACGAAAAAATATTATAGAATTGTTTTACGCGCCGGTAGCTCAGTCGGTAGAGCACCTGCCTTTTAAGCAGAGGGTCGTGGGTTCGATTCCCTCCCGGCGCACCACGTAGGAAAAGTCAATGCCTCGCGGCGCGAAACACGCCGCTCGGAGACCAAATCGCACGGAGTTTTCGGGGCAAAAAGAAATTCCC
>CAZYIG010000117.1:0-2389 GCA_964647205.1 uncultured Candidatus Saccharibacteria bacterium
CCGAATCCAGTGAGGTTGGGTCCAATCCGCGCAATAAACTTTTGTCTTTTAAAATAATTGTTTCCGGTTCAGGCGTTTTTTCAATTAAATCGGCTTTCTCTACTATTTTAATATTAGCCGACTCCAAGCGGCTATATAAAGCTTCCAGCCCATCTATGTCCTGTTCAATATTGGGGAAAAAATGTAACAGCTCGTCTTCGGTAATAAAACCGCGCTGTTTGCCGCGGGCTACCAGTTCATCAACTTGCGATGGAATGAACATTTCCTTGGCCGATTTTTTCGCTCTTTTGGTTTTCGCCTTAGCTAATCGTTTTACTTTTCTTTTTTTTGTCTTTGCCTTAACCGCCTTTCTCTTCTTTTTTGCCATTTTGAATTTTGCTTTAATTCTTTTAGCTTTCTTTTTTGTCTTTTTTTTCATTTAAATTTTTCAGCAGAATCTATTTTGACCGCCTCGGTCAATTCCGCCGTTAGTTGATTAAACTTTTTTAATAATTTCTCCATCTTTGGTTTATCTTTGGCGCTCTGCGCATCCTTGATTTCAAAGCTTAATTCCGTTAATTGCTGCCGCAAGCGTAACAATTTAAGTTCTTTTAAGCAAGTTTTGATTTCCCAGATAATATCCTCTTCGCTCTTAGGATGTTGTTCAACCTGTAAAAATAAATAATCAATTTTCATTTTTAGCTCCGGCGCCAGTGAGGAACGCAAATGCTCGGTTAAATCTTTGCCGCTTTTTTTATTCAAAAATTTCTTAGTCTCACTAAAAATCTTGCCCAGCGCTTCATTGCAAAAATCTTCCTCAATAATTTCCAGCTCCGCCAAGTGCTGGGGATTAGCCAGACATAAACCCAAAAATCTTTCTTCCAATCCTTCAGCTCTTGATTTTGGTTCGCTTAATTTTTCCGCTTGATATGATGGCAAGCGCTCTGGCAGATTGTCGGCTGGCGAAACCTTGAGCGCTCTCATATCGGCCAACAGGTCTTTTTCGTCAAAGTGCAGTCGTTGAGCCAGTTCTTTTAACCAATCTGACTGTTCGGTCCGGCTGGAAATGGATTTTATCACCGGCAACAACACTTTTTCAATTTCTTTTTTCCCTTCTAAATTTTTACTGTTAAACTTGGCAAAGGCGTGCTGAAAATAAAAATCCATTATTCCTTTGGCGTCTTTTATAATTTCCAACCATTCATTCGGATCCTTTTTTACAACATCTGCCGGATCTTTATCTTTCATTAAAATAATTTTCACGTTCAAATCTTTTTTTAATGCCAAATCAATACTACGGCCCGTCGCCATTCCGCCTGCTTCATCTGAATCAAAAGCCATGGCTAAATTTTTTGTGTAACGGCTAATAATATTCAGATGATTTTCCGTTAGCGCTGTGCCCGAGGAAGCCACAACATTTTCCACTCCGGCCTGATGCGACATAATCAAATCCATATAACCTTCAACGATGACACATAAATCCTGCCGGCGAATTTCCAGTTTTGCCTGATGCAAACCATAAAGCACATTACTTTTATCATACAGGGGGGTTTGTGGTGAGTTCAGATATTTAGCCGCTTCGGCATTTTTTTTGTCGCCAAAAATCCGGCCGCCAAAAGCAATCACCTGACCTTGAATATCAAAAATCGGAAAAATTATCCGGCTCCGAAAACGATCATAGCATCTTATTTCTTTTTTGCCCGAATCCTGGTTGCTGGTTGTAACCAGCCCTGCTTGCAACATTTCCGCCTCTTTAAACCCTCGACTAACCAAAAAATCATGCAACGCCCGCCATTCATTATGCGCCCAGCCCAATCGCCAAGTTTTTATAGTTTCGTCTTTTAAGCCTCTTCCTTTCAAATATTTTAACGCCTTTTCACCCGCTGATGTTTTAACCAATTGCGTTTCAAAAAACTTCGCCGCTAATTCACAAATTTCATGCAACCGATTTTTTTGCGATTGAATTTGCGGGTCTTGTTTCTTTAAAATCACACCCGCTCGGCGCGCCAAGAGCCGCAAGGCATCTACAAATTCCACTCCCTCCATTTTCATCACAAAACCAAAGATGTCGCCACCCAGTCCGCAACCAAAACAATGCCAAATTTGACGCTCCGGCGAAACCATAAAAGAAGCGTCTTTTTCTCCGTGAAAAGGACAGCGAGCCTTAAAGTTCCGTCCGGCCTTTGATAACTTCAAGTATTCGCCCAGAACATCAACAATGTCCAATTTTTGTTTTATTTGGTCAACGGCGCCGTCCATTCCAAAAACTCTAAATTCTAATATCTAATTTCTAAACAAATTCCAATGACTGAAATTCAAAATTCAAAACCATTTTGAAAATTTGATATTTGCCTGCCTGCCGGTAGGCAGGGATTTGGATATTGTTTAGGATTTAGGATTTGGAAATTAG
>CAZYIG010000118.1:0-1088 GCA_964647205.1 uncultured Candidatus Saccharibacteria bacterium
ATTCAATATTTTCAATAAAACCCTCTAAAACAAAGCTTTTTTGCTCTCCAAGACTATCTCTTAAGCATCGGCTAAAATCATCTTCTTTTTCTATAATAAAAACGCTAAACCCAGAGACAGACCTTTCTTTTTTCAAAACTACTTTCTTAAAACCTTGCTTTTTAAGCTCTTTAAAATACTTTTCTGCTTTTTCTAGATTTGTTTGATAACCGAGAATAAAAGGCAAATTGAGTTTTTTCAAAACTTGTTTATAATTCCATTTGTTGTTAATCCAATTGGTCAAATTTGCCGAACGAAAAAGAAAAGCATTGATTTTTTGAGCCAAAGTTCCCGTATCCCAGCTTTCTATATAAGGAAAAATAAAATTAAATTTTTCCTGTTTTAATTTTTTTATCAACGGCTCATCGGCTAAAACTGCTTTGGTTAATGAGGGATATTTTAAATAAGAATCAACGTAAAAAATATTTTCTGGTTTTATTCTGGCTAATCCCAAACTTCGATAATAATCCCATAAAAAAAGATCTATTTTTTCTCCAAAAATGGCAAAGTCATCTTCTTCCAAAAGCGGAAGAATCCGCTTATCGTAAAGCTTGCGCCGGTCTTCTTTATAAGTATCAGCCTCTTCGTGGCGGTCATTAAGATAAAGATTTTTGTTACCGAGAAAAAATTTGTTAAACATTTTTATTTTGTCGTTGATTTAATGCTATTTCTTCTAACTTTAAATTGGAATCAATTATAATCTTGCCATGACGAAATCTCTTTCTTTGAGTCTTTGACAACATTTTATACTTAAAATATCCCAAAGAGGCAATCATGGCAGCATTATCGGTACAAAAAGATTTCTGTTTGGGATACTTAAACTCTAAACTTGCGAAGCTACATTTCTTGCCAATCATCTTTCTTAAAGTATCATTGGCAGAAATACCGCCTACCAAATGAATTTCTCGAACTTTTTCTTTAGCGGCTAATTTCATCAAACCATCGCTTATTAATTGAGCCATGGAATTTTCAAAGCTAGCCGCGAAATCAAAAATGAATTGACGAGAAAAACCAGAACGTTTTTTAAGCTCTCGGCTGATTATTTTCTT
>CAZYIG010000118.1:1188-2276 GCA_964647205.1 uncultured Candidatus Saccharibacteria bacterium
TGAAATCAAACTTATTATTCAAAATTTTGACGATACTGCTATGACCGCCCGAAGAACTTAAAACCAAAATCGGAAAACTAAAATTTTTAGAATCTCTTTCCAGCCAATTGGAAAAATAATGCGCTTCCTGATGATGAACCGTAATTAAGAGTTTGCTAAATGCCTTGGCCAAAGTCTCGGCGGCAGTCGCCCCAATTAAAGTATTAGAAAAAAAACTGCCAAAATTATTGACGCTAACCAAAGAAATCTCTTCCGGCCGGCACTTGGCTTTCTGCATCGCTTTTTTAATTGCAAGGCCAATTTGATTTAAATGCAGGTCAACTAATTGATAAAGCTTTCCTGAATCCATTATTGTATGCTCAACCACATTGGACAAAACAAATCGGCCGTCTTCAACAACAGCCGCGCAAACATCATGCAATATTGTATCAATGCCTAAAATTTTCATCTTTTTCTTCTTGTTTTATTAACTTTTCAGTCAATTTTTTAATCTCTTTTTCTAGCAACGCCCTTTCAATATCACCCTCTCTTATTATTTTAATTTCTTTGTCGCTAATCTCAATAACAGTCGAAGGTTTTCGTTCGGGTAGCTCTCCGGCATCAAGAATAATATCCGGTCTAACGCCTCGGTCAAAAACTCCGCTAAAATAGTCCATCAACTCTTTAATTGAATATGTATTGCCCAGTCCCGAGAGATTTGCGCTCGTTCCAATAACGGGGGTTCGGTTGAATTTAGACAGCATGGAAGTTACTTTATTAAAAGGCACTCTAAAACCAAGGCCCTCGTAATCCGGATTAAGAAATGCCGGCAAAATACCTTTTTTCCTAGAAACAACGAAAGTAAAAGGTTCGTCAGGAAAAGCTTCCTGAATCTTATAGATCAAAGGATTAAATTTGCCATACTTCACTATGTCGCTCAACTTATATAGCCCCAGATTAAAAGCCTTTTTTCTTTCTCTTCTTTTAACCTTTTGAATTTTTCTGATTGATTCAATATTTGTCGCATCGCCCACAAGCGTATAGACTGCGTCCCCTGGCACAATCGCCAGCCCTCCTTTTTGAATAGCCTCGGCCACTTTTTTGATAAT
>CAZYIG010000119.1:0-2258 GCA_964647205.1 uncultured Candidatus Saccharibacteria bacterium
GTTAAGCTAGATACAAACGGTTCAAATCCGCAAATGCTGGCTAATTTGCTGGAGACCAAGTTAATTGATTTTGTGGCGATGGATATTAAAGCGCCGCTGGAAAAATATAAAAAAGTGGTTGGGGAGAGTATCAATTTAGAAGATATTCAGCGTAGCGTTGACTTAACGCGCCAAGCGCCAGATTATGAATTCCGGACAACGGTTTTGCCGGCATTGCATAGCCGTAAAGATATTTTAAGCATTGGTCGCTGGCTGCAAGGCAGTAAAAAATATTATCTTCAGCAATTTAAGCCGAATAAAACTTTGGATGCGGCTTTTGAAAAAGAGAAACCGTTTGAGTGGGAAAAGATTGCCAATCTCTCACAAATTTTAAAGATATTTTTTGACCAAGTGGAAATGAGAGAATAAAGAATATGGCTCGGACTTACTTTCTGAAAACATAAAAATTTGCTCAGCTAGCCGCTTCGAAAAAACGTCGTCGGCTGTGCGTGATGATATAAGGTTCAGCACCAGCCGCTCCTTGTGTCTCGCCGCCTCTCCAGACACAGATAAAACAAAAACATGGAGGCGTCTGCGACACATTTTTCTCCAGCGGCTAGCCTCGCTTGAATGAAAATGATGTCCAAGTCTCAAATTTTTCTTTTTTTCTGCTCATCATTTATTGCCGGTATTTTTGTTCAATCATTAGCCAATTTTTCTCAGCTTTTATGGCTGGGGTTTTTAGTTTTGGGGATAATCCTTGTGGCGATGTTTTGGGGGCGAAATTGGAAAATTGTTATTGCCGGATTCTGTTTGATACTGGTAGCCGGTGGCGCTTGGCGCTATCTATTGATGTCAGACATCAATAATTTAATTAAACAATTTAATGATAAAGAAAAGGTTAATTTAGTTGGCGTGATTGAGGCAGAACCTGATGTGCGGTCGGACAATACAAAATATAAAGTAAAAACTTTGGAAGTTGGCCAAGTGCCATTTGGTTTTTCTCCTAAAATAAATTTTATTCCGGTTCAAGGGAATATTTTATTAGTAGCTAAAAAATATCCAGAATATCAGTATGGTGACAAGATTGAGATTGTTGGCAAACTAAAAGCGCCAAAATCATCGGAGGATTTTGATTATCAGCAATATTTGGCCAGGGATGATATTTATTCAATTGCTTATTTCCCGGAAATAAAGTTATTGGCCTCTGGTCAGGGAAATTGGTTTTTAGAAAAACTTTTAGTTGTAAAAAATAAGTTTGAGAATTCAATCAATCAAATTCTAGTTGAGCCGCAATCTTCTTTTCTGGCAGGATTATTACTTGGCGAAAAGCGGGGTTTGCCATTGGACTTGGCGGCCAATTTTAGCCGGACAGGAACGACTCATATTATTGCTTTATCGGGCTATAATATTACGATTATTGCCGTTACTTTAATTTCGCTCTTTAATTTTTTTATGTTGCGCCGGCGCTTGGCGTTTTGGCTTTCGCTGATTATGATTGCCCTTTTTGTTTTGATGACCGGTGCGGCGGCTTCGGTAGTCCGAGCAGCAATTATGGGAATTTTGGTCTTGTTAGCTCAGCAAGTCGGCCGGCTTTATAGTATCCGCAACGCGCTAGTATTCGCGGGCGCGGTTATGGTCTATTTAAGTCCAAAAGTTTTAGTTTGGGACCTAGGTTTCCAATTGTCGTTCGGCGCAACGCTGGGGCTTATTTATATCTCGCCAATCTTGGATTCTTGGTTGACAATCGAAGAAAAAGATTCGTCGCCCAAAAAACCATTAGCGCTCAAGCAGATTTTAATCGCAACTCTAGCGGCGCAGATTGCGGTGTTGCCGTTACTTGTTATAAATTTTGGTCAGCTGTCTTTAATCGCGCCGTTGGCTAACTTATTAATTTTGCCGTTTATTCCGGCCACGATGCTGATTGGTTTTTTGGGCGCGCTGGGCGGATTAATTTTTCTGCCGCTGGGTCAAATTTTTGGCTGGATAACTTGGCTATTTTTAAGTTACGAAATAAAAATAATTGAACTTTTAGCTAAAATTCCAATAGCGGCGATTAATTTTAAATGGAATTGGCTGGGTGGGGGGATTTATTACGTAATTTTGATTTGGTTAATTTGGCGGTTTAATAGCAAACAAAAAACTCTCATCGAGAGAGTGAGGGTTTAATAGATTTACATGAAATTTCTATTGTCACAACGTATCGCTATATCCGAAGTTCTGCGGAGCAATTTGGGTGGAGAAGTCTGCAAGACTTCGTAACCTCATATCCCTTGTTA
>CAZYIG010000120.1:0-2201 GCA_964647205.1 uncultured Candidatus Saccharibacteria bacterium
AAGCCTGTAAAGTTCATCGAGCCAGATTGGACTATTTGGAATGAAACAATAGTATAATCTCCTTTATCCAAGTTGCCAATAATAGCAGAATTGCTTCCAGCCACCCTAAAAAGCTGCTGCTGAGGTATCTTTACAGATACAGACTGTGCAGGGTTATTTCCAGTGTTTGCAACAGAAAGTGATGTTTGCCCTGCTGAACTTTCTGAAAACGCAACATCAAAATCTGTCTCTCCTCCTATAAAAATACCTGCTTTGGTGCTGATTATGTTGCTAGTTGAGTTACTGACTGATTCAGATTTTAAGTTTAGATTAAGCTGATACAGCCCTGGCTTGGTGTTTACATCTGCAATTACTTTGTAAGTTAAGTCTACAGACTCACCTACATCAAGGTATTTAACATATTTTGTATCGCTTGAATAAACAGGCAATATAGCCCCATTTGGCTCTTGCCAAGAAAAGATCATGTTTTGGAGCGGCGCATTTCCAATATTTGTGATTGTAAATTTCATATCAGTTTCTTTGCCTGGATCTAACTTTGCTTTATCAAC
This sequence comes from uncultured Candidatus Saccharibacteria bacterium, assembly GCA_964647205.1. Taxonomy (GTDB): domain Bacteria; phylum Patescibacteriota; class Minisyncoccia; order Portnoybacterales; family GWB1-42-6; genus CAZYIG01. The sequence goes on from CAZYIG010000120.1 coordinate 549, forward strand.
ATAGATAATCTGGGCAAATTCTTTGCTTACTATATTCACACTAAAGCTTACTGTCTCCCAAATACCATAATTAGTGCTATATTTTAATTGCAATTGCCTTTGGCCTTGCACAGCATCCTTATCAATCTTAACTGTGTAATCTATGTTGAGATAATTCTTTCCTGCCTGATAAGCATCTAAGTTGCTGATGCTCTTTTTTGCCTCTCCACTAACCACTGTAAATGGATAATCTTGTATCAGTTCAATATCAAGCTTTTCTACTGATTTACCTCCACTATTTTCAACCTTGAACCTCAGATTAACAAGGTCGCCTGCTCTTGCAGGATTGGGATCCTGGTTAAGCAATGTTAACTTTATTACTGATGAATCTTTATCAGCAGCGCAAACACACACAGCGCTAATAACCACCAACATACTTAATAAAAACAAAACTCTATTTTTCATTTTTTCATCCTCCTTTGATTATTTGTCCGTCTCTTAATTGAATCTTTCTTTTAGCCCTTTCAGCTAATTTCAAGTCATGTGTGACCATAATTATAGTTTTTCCTTCTTTTTTCCATAGTTCCTCTAATAAGCTGATCACATCTGAACCTGATTTGGTGTCGAGATTTCCTGTAGGCTCATCTGCAAGAATCACATCAGGATTATTTGACAAAGATCTTGCAATCGCAACTCTTTGCTGTTCCCCTCCAGATAATTGCGAAGGTAAATGATACATCCTATCTCCCAAGTCAACTATGTTTAACAGCTCAGTAGCTCTTTTTTTGGCTGTTTCTGTTGGCATATCCTGGAATTCCAAAGGAAGCATAACATTTTCTAAAGCGCTAAGATTGTTAATAAGATTAAACTGCTGAAAAATAAATCCTATTTTCTTTCCCCTGATTTGTGCAAGGTCAGATTCATTTAATCTAGAAATATCTCTGCTATCTAAGAATATTGAGCCTTTTGTTGGCAAATCAAGGCATCCCACTAAATTCATCATCGTGCTTTTTCCTGAACCGCTTGAGCCAGTAATAGCTAAAAAGTCACCTTGGTTTACAATCAGGCTTACTCCTTTAAGCGCAGATACCTCTACTTCGCCCATTTTATAGATTTTCCATACATCTTTTAGAGCTATTACATGTTTTTTCATTCTCTCTTATCCTTATGCTCAAAAAATGTTGGCAATGGTCTCCAAGAACCCCCCACTCTCTCATTTGGATATGGCAGATATGGTTTGCGTGGATCACTAATCTTTTCGAATATCTCAGTCTCTGAATGCAAAATCACTTTTCCTGAGTCTAAATCTACAAGATAAGCATGTGTTGTTGTATCATTATAGAATACAACCTGAAGTATCACCTTATTATCCCTGTGCTTTTGCCCCCTCTCTCCAACCGTAATCTGAAAGGTTGATGCATTAATATTTGCTGATTGTAACTTTTCTGCAGCTATCCTTTTTGCAAGTTCAATCTGATCCTGTGAGGGCTTAACAAATGAAGATTTGATATTATGGGATTTGATTAGGCCCACAAATACAAACAACACAAAAATTACAATAAAACTAATTGCCACTATTTTCCAAACTCTTGTTGGATTATTATTTTTTTTCATAGTACCACCTGATCATGCTTGTTTATGTTCAGTATAGTTGAAACAACATATATATTTTAC
>CAZYIG010000121.1:0-2190 GCA_964647205.1 uncultured Candidatus Saccharibacteria bacterium
AGGACTCGTTGGCTTCGCTTCTGTAATTGTAAAACTCACTTTTATCTGCAATAATCAGCGTATGAATAAAAAAATTATCGTTAGTTCAATACTAGGACTCTTGATTCTAGCTTTTTCTTTTTTGTCGTGGTCGTCATTGGCGGGCGCGTTAAATAATGGTCCGGATTGGGTGCAAAAGTCTTTGTGGTCTTTAACCGCTTTTTTGTTTTTGGGCGTTTTTATAGGATTATTTTTTCTAGTTGAGAATGCCAAAATATTTTTGTATAGCATGCCGGTAATAATCATTTTGCCGACGTTGGTTTTTTTAAGATTAGAGATGTTCAGTTTTTTGGTGCTAATTGCCGCAATTTTATTTTTTGTTGCTGCCGTTTCCCGGGTTGATTCTGAAAAATCATTAAGGATAAAATTTTCAGCTGGAATAATTTTGCACCGCGCCTTGCCCTTAATGATGACCGGACTAACCTTATTAGTTACTTTGTTCTTTTACTGGGCGCCATATACTCAATCATTGGGTGATGATATTCGTATTCCTCGTCCGTTATTTGACGCTATTGCTAAGCCGGTAATAGATATTTTTTTGAACATGAACTTACCCAAAGGAACGAGTTTAAAATCATTGCCGCCTGAATTTGCCAAGCAACAAGCTGAATTTATGGATAGTTTTTATTTATCAGCGAATGAACCATTAGCGGTGGCTGGCAAAGCATTCAAAAAATGGATCCCGCTGGGAATTTCAGTTAGTTTATTTTTCAGTTTTAAAATTATTGGTATTTTCCTCTCTTGGTTGATAATGTTTTTAGCGTGGCTGATTTTTAAAATATTTTTATGGAGCGGAGTGGTGAGGATAAATAAGATAGCGGTGGAAAAGGAGATAATTGAGATATAAATTTTGCTCGGAATTGCTTTCTGAAAACATAAAATTTCCCCAGCGTGGAAATTTTATTCGCCAGTTTCGCTCGCTCTTTTCGCTACGCGAAAAACCGTGCCCGCTCACAAAACTGAGCGTTTCAGAAAAGCAACTCCTCGCTAAAAATTTAGGTTAGTAAGTTTTGAATTTTACATTGTCATTTTTCATTTTGATATTTACATTTTAAATTACTACTGTGGCAAAAGATTATTATAAAATTTTAGGACTGGCTAAGAGTGCGACGGCGGATGAAATAAAACGCGCCTATCGGCGGCTGGCTCAAGAACATCATCCGGACAAAGGCGGAAATCAAGAAAAGTTCAAAGAAATAAATGAAGCCTATCAAGTTTTGGGAGATGAGCAAAAACGTGTCCAATACGATCAATATGGTTCTACCTTTGAACAAGCGCAGGCTCGGGGCGGCGGTTTTTCTGGTTTCAATGGTTTCCGGGATTTTTCTTCATTTGGCGAAGCTTTCAGCGGATCGGGCAATGAGCAATCTTTCAATTTTGAAGACATTTTTGATGGCGTTTTTGGTTCCTCTCGCCGAGGTGGCAGAAAACCGCGTCGCGGACAAAATATTAGCGTTGATATAGAAATTTCTTTGGACGAAGCTTACAGGGGTGTCCAGAAAGAAATAAACTTGCACAGAAATGTTATTTGCAAGGATTGCGGCGGCAACGGTGCCGAAAAAGACAGTAGACTAAAAGAGTGTAAAACTTGTCAAGGTCAAGGCCAAGTTGAACAGCGAAGTGGCGGCGGATTTTTTACTTTTTCGCAGGTAGTCACTTGTCCCGATTGTTTAGGGGCTGGAAAAAAACCAGAGAAAAAATGTTCACTTTGCGGCGGTGATGGACGGCGAAAAGAAAGTTCAAAAATTTCAATAAAAATTCCAGCCGGCATTAGTGATGGCCAAGTAATCAGCCTGTCTGGCCAAGGTGAAGCCGGCTTAGCCAGTGTGCCAGCTGGCGATTTATATGTTAATGTTCACGTCCGACCGGATCCCAGATTCACGCGGGAAGGCGATAATTTATTCTATGATTTGCTGATTTCTTTTTCTCAGGCGGCGCTGGGCGATAAAATAGAAATTCCAACACTATCTGGCTGGATAAATCTAAAGATTCCCGAAGGAGTGGAGTCGGGAACAGTTATCCGCCTAGAAGACAAGGGGATGTCACGTTTACAGCGTCGGGGATTTGGTGATATGATGGTAAAAGTAAGGATAAAAACGCCAAAAAGATTGTCGCGCAAGGCGAAGGAGCTGTTGGAGGAGCTCAAGAAAG
>CAZYIG010000122.1:0-2183 GCA_964647205.1 uncultured Candidatus Saccharibacteria bacterium
CGCTTGGGACAAGTCCCAAATTTACGAAATGAGCGAATAGGCAATCATCTGTCTGGGCTCACAATTACTTGTGGGCTCTGGCCCAGCTAAGCTGGGCTCTGGCGATCTACTTGTCTTATGAGATTCAAGCTTGTGATCCCATAGTTTAATCTTGCTCTCGATAAGGATTTAGCCGTTTCACCTCTAGCGTTTCCGCTAAAGTTCACCTATTCCAATTTTTTGCGGAAGAGGTGCCCGGCCCCTTTCGGGCTGCCCGGGCGTCACTGTTCGCACCTCGTCCCCCACCATTACTATCTCTAATCGTATCGGTAAAATAATGTAAAACTAATTTTTCCGTGAAGATTTTTATTAGAAACAATAATGGTGGGGGAGACGGCTGTTAGCCGCTACCTTTTTTAAGCTTCTTTTTTAAAGAAACAGAGAGAGTTCGGACTTTCCTCTCCTTGTCGTTTTTACGCGATAAAGAGTGATTGCCCAACTTGCTTAGACGTCTATATATTAAGATTAAATTAAGGAAGAGTCAAGGCATTGATTTTAGGAGGTTTTTAGAGTTAAAATAGGGGTAGAATTTAATTGATTATGATCCCAGCTTCAATTTTGCGAAATATTCTTTTGGGCGGCGCGCTTCGCCCAAAAAGGGGTGGCCTATATGGCCACGCGCGCCGCGGAAATAATGTGCGTTAATGCTTATTGCAGTCGCTAAATTTAACAGGGCAAAATTGAATCGGGGTTCATATTTTCTGACTAAAATTTCTACGTTTGATAACTTGAAATTTTAGGTAAAATATGAAAAAAGCAGAGACTATTTTTACGGTCGCCTTAGTGCCAATTGATTATTTGATGATGGTGGGAGCCGGACTGGCAGCCTATTTTTTGCGGACGAGTGATTTAGTGGCAATTGGCCGGCCGGTACTTTTTGGTATAAATTTACCACTGGAAAAATATCTGTGGTTGGTTTTTTCGATGTCGCTCTTAATGATAATCATTTTTGCTCTGTCTGGCCTCTATCGGATCAGGCGAGCAAACGGAATTCTTGAAGATTTAATGCACATTGTTATTTCGGTTTCGGCAGGGTTAGCCGGCGTAATTATTTATAGTTTTGCCCGACGAGAATGGTTTGATTCCCGTTTTTTAATTTTTGCTGCTTGGCTGTTGGCAATTTTATTCGTTATTTTTGGCCGTTTGGTTTTACGGGTGATTCAGAATTTTTTAGTTAGCCGTTATAAAATTGGCGCGCATAATGTTCTGCTAATCGGCGACGATAGCGTTTCAAATGTTTTAATAGAAGAAATTAAAAATCAGCCGACGCTGGGATACAATTTGATAAATTATTTCCGTAATCTAGACATGGAAAAAATAAAAGAAATGGTTACCCAAAAATCAGTTGATGACATTATTCTGGCTAATCCTGATTTTTCACGCGAAGCAGTTTTGGACTTAATTGATTTTTGCGAAGAGCGGCATTTAAATTTTCGTTTTGTTCCTAATCTTTTTCAGGCTCTAACGGTTAATGTTCAGTTTGATACGCTAAGCGGTATTCCGATGATTGAATTACAGCGGACCGCTTTGGGGGGCTGGGGTAAGGTTATAAAAAGATTCGCCGATGTTTTTTTGTCTCTAATCTGTATTGTAATTTTTTCACCATTTATGTTTTTGGTTTTTGTTTTGGTCAAACTTGATTCTCCGGGGTCGGTTATTTATAAAAATCAGCGAGTTGGCCCTCGAGGACTTTTCAATACCTATAAATTTCGTTCAATGAAAATTGAGTATTGCACCGGTCCAGAGTATGATAAAGACGGGAAAGCCAGCCAGCTGGAAGATGAATTAGTTAAAAAACAAAGCGGCCGGCAAGGTCCAGTTTTTAAAGTACTTGATGATCCGCGGCGGACAAAGTTAGGGGTTTTTTTAGAAAGATCTAGCCTAGACGAATTGCCGCAATTTTTTAATGTATTAGCGGGGAATATGAGTTTGGTCGGGCCGCGACCCCACATGCCTAAAGAAGTGGCCAGATATGAAAAATGGCATAAAAAAGTTTTTAATATTCAGCCGGGGATTACGGGTTTGGCTCAAATTTCTGGCCGGTCGGAAATTGATTTTGACGAAGAAGCAAAATTAGATATTTATTATATTGAAAATTGGTCGCTGTGGTTGGATTTTAAAATTTTATTTAAAACTCCCTTAGT
>CAZYIG010000123.1:0-2098 GCA_964647205.1 uncultured Candidatus Saccharibacteria bacterium
AGTATTGGCTGAATAAAATTTATCCTAAAGAAATTCGGGAAGCAGCAATTTCGGGCGATTTCCATATCCATAATTTAGATTTCTTGGGGCCGTATTGTTGCGGTTGGGATCTTTACGATTTAATTTCTCGGGGTTTTGGCGGCGTGTCGGGCAAGGTTGAATCCAAGCCGCCCAAGCACTTGCGGACGGCTTTGGGGCAATTGGTTAATTTTTTCTATACCCTGCAGGGCGAAGCGGCCGGCGCGCAGGCGGTCAGTAATTTTGATACCTTGCTGGCACCTTTTATCCGCTTTGATAATTTAAATTACGCGCAAGTTAAACAGGCGATGCAGGAGTTTGTTTTCAACTGTGCGATTCCCACGCGCGTTGGTTTCCAGACCCCGTTTTTAAATGTCACGTTAGATATTAATCCGCCAAAAAGTTTGGCGCAGCAGCCAATAATTATCGGTGGCCAGTCTCAGAAAGAAATTTACGCTGATTTCCAAGAAGAAATGAATGTTTTTAATCGGGCCTTCGCTGAAGTAATGACGGAGGGTGATGCCAAAGGACGAGTTTTTACTTTCCCAATTCCAACTTATAATATTACTAAAGATTTTGATTGGGAAAATCCGGCGCTGGCGGGTGTTTGGGAGATGACAGCCAAGTATGGCGTACCTTATTTTACTAATTATATAAATTCGGATATGAGCCCGGACGATGCTAGGAGCATGTGTTGTCGCCTGCGACTGGATAACCGCGAACTTTATAAACGCGGCGGCGGACTTTTTGGTTCGTATCCTTTAACCGGCAGTATTGGTGTTGTCACTTTAAATTTGCCGCGTCTTGGCTATTTGTCAAAAACTAAAAAAGAATTTTTTGAACGGCTTGAGCGAATAATGGAATTATCAAAAATTAGCTTAGAGATTAAAAGAAAAACGCTGGATCATTTCATGGAAAAAGGATTATATCCGTATTCGCGCCATTATTTGGAATCAATCAAAAAAATGCGCCAAAGTTATTGGAGCAATCATTTTGCCACCATTGGAATTGTGGGTATGAACGAAATGCTTCTTAATTTTATTGAGAAAGATATTGCTTCATCAAGCGGCAAAAAATTTGCCGAAGAAGTGCTGGAATTTATGCGGAAGAAACTGGTTAAATATCAGGAAGAAACCGGTAATCTTTATAATTTAGAAGCGACGCCGGCCGAGGGAACCAGTTATCGTTTGGCGCGTCTTGATAAAGAAAAATATCCAGATATTATTGCTGCCGGCGACAAAGAGCCATATTATACCAACTCAACTCAATTGCCGGTTGGCTTTACGGATGATTTATTTGAAGCACTAGAACTGCAAGACGATTTGCAGTCAATGTACACCGGTGGTACGGTTTTTCACGCCTTTTTGGGCGAACGGATTTCTAATCCGGAAATGGTCAAGACACTGATTAAAAAGATTTTTACCAAACATCGTTTGCCCTACATTACTCTCTCGCCAACGTTTAGCATCTGTCCGAATCACGGCTATTTATCGGGCGAACATTTTGTTTGTCCTAAGTGCTTAATTGAGCAACCCTGCGAAGTCTATTCACGAGTTGTCGGCTACATTCGGCCGGTTCAGCAGTGGCATCCGGGTAAAAAAGAAGAATACCATGAGCGGCTGGTTTTTAAAGTAAAAGAAAGGGCGACGGCTAAAGTTTAAAATCAGTTCGTCAGTTAATCAGTTCGTCAGTTTTGATTTCATAACTGGTTAACTGCAAAACTGATAAACCGACCCGATGGTCATAGGCGGTTTCCAAAAAGTGACGTTAATTGATTATCCTGGAAAAATTGCAGCAACCGTTTTTACGGTGGGCTGTAATTTTTTATGTCCTTATTGCCATAACTCCGAGTTAGTTGACGTTAAAAAATCAAAAAATCAGCCCCGAACCGATCAGGTCGAAATTTTTAAATTTTTAGCGACGCGGCAAGGATTACTTGAAGGAATTTGCATTACCGGCGGCGAACCAACCTTGCAATCAGACCTGCCAGTGTTTATCAAAAAAATAAAAAATTTAGGGTTCTTAGTTAAGCTAGATACAAACGGTTCAAATCCGCAAATGCTGGCTAATTTGCTGGAGA
>CAZYIG010000124.1:0-2066 GCA_964647205.1 uncultured Candidatus Saccharibacteria bacterium
ATTTTTCATTTTGATTTTTTAACTTTACATTATGAATGGTACCGGCGGCTTCATAAGTCCAGAAAAAATATTATTACAAATCGGTCTTAAAGAGGGGATTACGGTGGCTGATTTTGGTTGTGGCCATGGTTATTTTACAATTCCTGCCGGCAAAATTATTGGCGAAGAAGGAAAAATTTACGCAGTTGATGTTTTGGCTGAAAGTTTGGAAGAAATTCACTCCAAGGCGCGATTGGAAGGTGTAGTCAATATTTTAACCAGGCGGGGAAATTTGGAATCTTTTGGTGGTTCTGGTATTAAAGATGGGATTGTTGACCTCGTTTTACTTCATAATGTTTTGTTTCAGTCTCAAAAGAAAGCTGATATACTGAAAGAAGCTAAGCGGGTTTTAAAACCAGACGGAAGATTAGTGGCAATTGATTGGTTGCCCATTGTTGATGTAGCAGGTGGAAAGTTTGCTTTTGGTCCACAGGGTGGCTGGCGTATTCCAGCCGAAGAAGCCAAAAGAATCACGCAAGAACAAGGATTAACCTTTGAGCGAAGTTTGGATGCGGGAGAATACCACTATGGTTTGATTTTCATCAAACCATAGTGCTTAATGACAAATTTCCAATGACAAATAAAATCCCAAATCCAAATGTCAAAAATTTTCAATTTGATATTTAGTCATTAGTCATTAGTCATTGACTTGTCATTCGTCATTAGGATTTCGTTATTAAAAGTTTATGGATAAAACTAAAATAATCATTTTTGCCATTAGCGGTCTTGTTCTTCTTGCGGTAGTGGTGGTCTTAATCAATCCTTTTAAAGAGTCAGCGCCGGTTGCGGCGACACTGGAATTCTGGAGCGTGTTTGATGATTCTGATGTTTTTGACCCGTTGATTGCCGAATATAAAAAAGTTTCGCCCAGCATAACCATAAATTACAGCAAAAAGAATATTGTTTCTTATGAGCAGGATTTGATTAGCTCTCTGGCGACCGGCCGCGGTCCGGATATTTTTTCTATTCATAATACTTGGCTGCCCAAGCACATGGCTAAATTAGCGCCGGCGGCCGAAACCATGATTTCGGCTAAGCGCTTTGGCGAACTTTTTGTTGATGTGGCTTTGCAAGATTTTATTGAGGGAGGAAAGGTCTATGCTCTGCCTTTGACGGTTGATACTTTAGCGCTTTTTTACAATAAAGATTTGCTTAATTCGGCCGGGATAGCGATGCCGCCTCAAACTTGGACCGAATTTAATAGCGCGGTTGAAAAATTGACACGCCGGGATAATAAAAATAATATTTTGCAAAGCGGAGCGGCGCTTGGCACGGTCAAAAATATTAACCGGTCAACCGATATTTTGATGGCGCTGATGCTGCAAAGCGGCGCCAAGATGGTTAACGACAGCCGGGACTTAGCGGTTTTTGATCAGACGGTTTCTGCCCAAGGAGATGATTTCAGTCCGGGTCGGCAAGCGTTAATTTTTTATACTAATTTTGCCAGTCCCGGCCTCAAAACTTATACCTGGAATCAATATCAAAATTATTCAATTGATGCTTTTGTTGAGGGAAGGACAGCGATGATGCTAAGCTATAATTATCAATTACCCTTAATCAAGGCGCGCTCGGCGCACTTGGAAATGGGCGTGGCGCCTCTGCCGCAAATATCTAAAACTAGCAAAAAAATAACCTTTGCTAATTATTGGGCGCAAGCGGTTGGCCGATCCTCAAAAAATCAGGTTGAGGCTTGGAAATTTTTAGCTTGGTTAGCTTCGCCGGAGATAAGCCGTCAATATTTAGAATTAACTAAAAAGCCGGCAGCTCGCCGTGACTTGATTGAAGAACAAAAAAAAGATACTGATTTAAGTCTTTTCGCCGAGCAGGCGCTCTATGCCAAGTCTTGGTGGGAAAAAGATAATTTGGCAATTGAAAGAATTTTTGCTGATATGATTGAAAGCGTTAACACGGGTAAGGTAACCGCTGATAATTCCTTGCGCCAAGCGGTAGCGCAAGTGAATCTGCTGATGAGAGGAAATTAGCATAAATTTTCAAGCACCAATTACCAATTTACAATGAATTTTCCC
>CAZYIG010000125.1:0-713 GCA_964647205.1 uncultured Candidatus Saccharibacteria bacterium
AGCAAATAATCATATATGCTTCTAGCTAAAAACATATAACTTTCGAACAATGAAGCTAAGAATTGTTCTTCTGCAAAATTTTCGTCGCCTTTTATTACCTTCTGGCCTTGTTTATATAAAATATCTCCAATAATTCCTGTTCTAAAAAGTCTAAAATATATGTGCATCGTTTTCAGGTCTTTACTTTTTGCAAGAACTTGATCTACAAAATAATTTAAAACAACCGCATGAAAACCATAACTTGTGCGTTTGTTAAAATTAATAACAAAATGGCTAATCTGTTTTCGTTCGCCTAACATAAAATAAGACTGTAATTTTTAATTCAATCCGTGGGAACGCATGCAAACCTTATAGATAATATCATAACCAGCAACTAAGCCATAGCCTGGTAAGTTCTTACCCGATATGGTCTTAAGCGCCTGTTGCTGGCATTGTTTAGTGTAATAATACGGGCGGCCAATAAACCAATAAGCGAGGAAAAACCCCACGAACAAGACAACAATTATCATTATAGTCTTTGGTTTTTTATAGCTGGATACTGTAGCAAATAATAAATCTCTATTTTTATAAAATTTTATGCCGACCGCAATCACTCCTTTGATTATCAAGAATACCAAAAAAAGAACTCCTAAAAGTATCAATACTCCGATAGGCACAATAATATTTTCATTCATTTTTTTGGTCAATTTAATCGAAAAGGGAAACAAGATACT
>CAZYIG010000125.1:723-2021 GCA_964647205.1 uncultured Candidatus Saccharibacteria bacterium
TTTTTTTATTCTTAAATTGTTTTAAAACCCAACGAACAAATGCAAAGGTAGCATAAAAAACTATACACAGAATGATGGAATAAATAGCAGTCGTCAATCTATCCATAAATTCTAAATCATTTATATATTAACTGTCTAATTTTTTCACTCCACTACTACAAATTTAATTCCAAATCGTAATAATCCTGCCATTTATTACTCAACAAAATATGAGGAATTATTTTTTCTGATTTTTTCTTAAATTCTCCATCTTTATATTCCCATGTCTCCATACGAAATTTAGTAAAAGCCAAATGCCCTTCGCTATCCCCGCCAGCCATACCTTCTCCGACTTCAATTAAATTATTCTCTAATCTCCGAGCAATTCCTTCTGTTCCACCAACAAATTTCTTAAGCAAAAAGAGCTCATCGTTATTTTTTATCTTATAAATAGCAAGGCTTTGAATAAAGCCACTAGCAATTGCCTCGTTGTATCTGATCCAAACTTCTGGAATGCCATCGCTGTCTAAATCATGAAATTGCGGAGGCCAAATATGTTGCAGTAAATTTTCGCCTAAATCGATTTTTATTTCTTTAAAATACTTAACTGCTTTCTTCTCATCGGTTTCTGTCGCAAATAAATAAAGTGGATACTGTTGAGTATCGCCTAAAATTAAGACCGCTTTTTCTGTCTCTTTTTCAGAGCCGATAATGCTACGACCTTCAAAATAAGGGAAACCACCCATCACGGCAGCTGTATATTTGCTACTTGTAGCACTCGATAATAAGTTCCAGGCATCTTTCAACTCCCCATCCTCTTTATTAAGATTCCACAAATCATAAGTGCTGGAGATAAACCAGCTAATAAACAATGAATCATATCTGCCCGAAATATAAGAAGTTGGTAAATTTGTTTTGCTATAGCTATTAAACAATGGGGTCAAATTTCCTACTGTCTTCTCTGCCTCCTTCTTTTTGTTTGCCCAATCAAAATACCTAGCCAGCCAAAAATCAGCTGATTCTTCCTTGCCTTGATCAATAGACTCTTTGGCTTTGTTATAAAAATAACCGTACGGATCTTTTTTATCAATGTTAGCTTGTTCGCTTAAAAGTCTATCAAGATCGGCCTTCTGATTTCTTTGACTGTCAGCAGCAGATAATTTACCAATTATTCTGCCAAAACTATAACCTTCGGCTATGGCCTCTTCTTCTGATTGATAACATTTTATTTTTTTAAAACTATCCGAGTCCAAATGATAAATGTTTTCTTTGACAATATAATATTTCTTCTCTGGGTCATCACCGCGAGCAAAGATAGT
>CAZYIG010000126.1:0-2004 GCA_964647205.1 uncultured Candidatus Saccharibacteria bacterium
GCAATTTTGTCTAAGGATTGAGCGTCTTTTATCCATTCCTTCATCGGTTCGAGCCCAGTCTTTGGGCAAAGAAACTTTTTGAATTAGAGATGATAACTGGCGATCCAATTCTTTTTCTCGAACGGCAGATTCGGGACATTTTATAGTTTTAGATTTTTTCGTACAACGATAGTAACTTTTAAAAAGAACTTGTTAAAATATATCTTTATTTATTGAGCTTTATTCCGAAACAGACGATTTGACAGATAAAGTTAGGCGTGTTAGGATAGCATGAAATCATGCACCAATCCGGTGTGATTAAAAAGTTCTTTGAAAAGGAGGAATGCCGATGTCAACTAAGCACAAGTTTCATCCTGCTGGCGTCGGCATGACGCCCAGCAAATCTGAACTCGTAAGTTTCATCAGAGCGCGTCGTCTTGAACTCGATATAAGGCAAGTTCCACTAGCTGAACTGTCTGGGCTCGCGCAAGGTCTTGTAAGCCAACTTGAGGTTGGGACTCGCAAGTTTCTCAACAACAAACAGCTCGAGGACTTGGCGAAAGCCTTGCAGTGCAATTCGGAGGAACTACGCAAGCGGATGCCTGAAAAACACACCGCAAAGCCGACAACAGAACTCGGCAAAATGATCCGGTCGCGCAGAGAAGAGCTCGGACTTACACTGGAAGTCTTCGCAAAAAAGTTGAGGCTCACGCCGAAACAAGCGAAGCACTTGGAAATTAGCAAGAGTCCGTCTCTTCGCTACCCTCTTGCTGAGCCTTTAGCTAAGGCGTTGAAACTCGACGTCTCAACCTTTGCAAAGTTTGTTGGCCGTAAAGGAAAAGTAACGGGTAGCGAACTTGGTCAGCTTGTTCGTTTACGTCGCAAAGAACTTGCGATGAGTCTCGGGAAGCTTGCAAAAAAGCTTGGTGTCAGTCGACAGTTTGTCGACCAGATCGAATCTGGTCAATGTCGATTGAGTACCAACAATGAAATGATCGAGCAACTCGCTGAAGTGCTAGAGCTCGATGTCAACCAACTAAACGCAGTCCGGCCAAGAAGGAGGCTTAAACAGATGGGAATATCTTCCACTCCGTTAAGCGGATTTCTAGCCGGTCGTCGGTTGGAACTTCGTTTGACACAACGCGAGGTCAGCGACCGTGCAAAGACAGCTACGGCAACAATCTCTGATGTGGAAACTGGTAGAGTTTACCCAACACCCAATCTGCTCGATAAGCTTGCCAAAGCTTTAGAGTGTGAAATCCCTCCGGAGATAATTCCACCTGCCCGTGAGCGCAAGCTCTACGGCGGGAAAGAACCGGGCTTCACGCTAGAGAGAACAAATCCGTTGGGAGAGTTTGTCACTACGCGCAGACTGGAACTTCGTCTCACGCAATCTGTTCTCGCGCAACGTGCCGAGACAAACCCAGCGGTCATATCGGGTATCGAACGGGGAACATATCGGTTGGGTCGCACAATGCTAGAGAGAGTTTCAAAGGCTCTAGAATGTGAGATTCCTGTCGAGCTGATTCCTGAAAAAAAGCGAGCTGGGGAACGCTCAAGCTCGTCTTCGATGGTTCAGCTTTTCGGACACGCGCTCGATGATCTGGACAAGATCAAAAAGCTCGCGGACGTCAAAAGCAACTCCGAGGTCGTCAGAAAGGCGGTTTCATTCCTACGACTGCTGTTGGAAAAACAGCAGGACGATTACATCGTCCGCCTTGTGAAAGGCAAGGAAGTCGTGGAGTTGAAAATTCTCCTTTAGTTCCTTTTCATGAGCCTGCAATTCTCCGGAGTTGCAGGCTCTATTTCTTTTTAAATAAAATTTATAATTTTTCCTAAATTTTATTTATTAAGTTTATTTCAGCAAATTCCATTTTGAAAATTTTTCCGAAGCGAGGATGTGGCGAAATTCCCCCCAAACCCCCCTTTCTCCACACCCGAGCCACCACAGAGCGTTAAATTACCACGCATTGAATTCCGTCAGTTTCTCCCTTAGGAGAAACCCGACCTCGCTCTCGCCACCAC
>CAZYIG010000127.1:0-1957 GCA_964647205.1 uncultured Candidatus Saccharibacteria bacterium
ATGCTAGGATTAATTTTACCGAAAAAGTTCACGGCTTGGAAAATTCTATTTATCATTGCATATTGCGGGATAAGGGAAAATTTTTAATATTCGAAGAGCCGATGAGTAAAATTGAGATTGGCAATATTGGAAACATCCAGAAAAATATAGGTTCAATATCATTTCAAGATGGCAAGAACGATTATTCATTCTTGGTTTCAAAAAGCACCCTTACAAAAAGATTCATCACCGAATCGGTCTTGCATAAATTTGACGTTGAAATTTTAGAAGACCCTTTATCCGAGCTTGAAAAATTATTAAATATAAAAAATCTTGATTTTGGCGGCGAAATTAAAATAAAACAAACTATATTTTTACCTCTTTATGGCCGGAATCAAACAGTTTTTGAAAAAAGCGGGCTTAATCAATGGAACGCGGATGGCCGGCCGAGAGACCCGAACGAAGTCTATATCCCGATTCCCGCAGAAATTCATCATAATTTTCCGCATTTTTTCCCCGACAGAGAAACTCCTTTTATGCTAAAATTGCCTGATGGCCGCCAGATGCAATCAAAAGTATGCCAAGATGGCGGAAAGGCCTTGATGTCGTTCTCAAACCGAGAGCTCGGTCAATGGATACTGCGTGATGTTTTGGGTTTGCGGGAAGGCGAATTGCTGACCTATAAAAAACTCCAAACTATCGGTATCGACTCGGTTAGGATAGATAAAATTTCAGAAAATCAATTTGAAATAAATTTTTCGGCAACTGGAAGTTACGAAGAATTTAAAGAAAACATTAATTTATAAAATATGGACATGTTTTCGAAGAAAAAAAGAAGCGAGATCATGTCTAAAATTAGAAGCAGGGATACGAAGATTGAAATTGTTTTCAGAAAAGCTCTTTGGAATAAAGGATTCAGATACAGCAAAAATTCGGCAAAATATTTCGGAAAGCCTGATTTAGTTTTGAAAAAATATAAAACGGTAATTTTTATCGATTCTTGTTTTTGGCATAACTGTCCACGACACGGATATCTTCCAAAAAGCAATTTAAAGTATTGGAAGAAAAAAATTGAGCAAAACAAACAGAGAGATAAAACAGTTAATCGGTATTATAAAAAAATCGGCTGGACGGCAACAAGGATTTGGGAGCATGAAATCAAGAACGACCTGAATAGGGCAATAAAAAAGTTAACGAAGTCGATGAAAATTCCGACCAATGGCATAAAATTAAAGACGAAATCGCCAAAACCGATAAAAAAATTGATGAGGATGTTTATAAGTTATACGGTTTGACGGAGGAGGAGATAAAAATTGTGGAAGGGAAATAAAATAATTTTCAGCGCAAAACATGTTAACGTTCATTGATGAATCCGGTGACTCCGGATTGAAAATTGAACACGGTTCAAGCAAATATTTCACTATTGCCTTAGTGGTTTTTGAAGACCACGATGAGGCAACGGCTTGTGACCAAAGAATCAGGCTTTTGAAGAAAGAATTAGGCTGGAATCCTAGCAGCGAATTCCATTTTAAAAGAAATTCAGATCGAATTAGAATAGCTTTTCTTCAAGCAGTAGCACCATATAATTTTTTCTATTATGGGATTACCATAAATAAAGATCCAAAGAAATTATGGGGTGACGGGTTTAGAAACAAAGAATCTTTTTATAAATATGCTTGCGGATTGGTATTCGAAAATGCCAAAGAAAAATTACGAGAATCAACGGTAATTATTGATAGAAGTGGTAACCTAGACTTTCGCGATAAATTAGCTAAATATTTGAGACAGAGGATGAACAAGGAGAACCGGATTATTAAACAAGTTAAGATGCAAAGATCAGAAGGCAATAATTTATTGCAATTGGCCGATTATGCGGCCGGTATAATAAATAGATCGGTACAGAATAGCAAGAAAAAAGCAGATTCGTACAGAAAGATTATTGCCCACAGAGAGATTCATGTGCAAGTTTGGCCAAAAT
>CAZYIG010000128.1:0-1956 GCA_964647205.1 uncultured Candidatus Saccharibacteria bacterium
TACTTCTTTCAAATATTTTAACGGCTCAACAAAATGCTCTAATGAATGCCACATCGTGACAATACTAAAATCGGCATCTGCCAACTTGCAATCGGTGATCTCTTTGCGACAAATATAATCAGGCGCGGCATTAATGTGGCTATTTTCAGAAGCAATTTCTGTTCCAAAAACGCGCCAACCTTTGCTAGCCAAAAGAGAGATAAATCCTCCATCTCCGCAGCCAATATCTAAAAGTGATCTCTCTGCGACTTTTTTCTCAAAAGACTCTGATATTCTTTTTATTTTCCGCAATCTAGAATTATTTATTAATCGATCAGAGAATGATTTTCTGCGCCCATAATAAAGACTTGAATAATATTTATCAAAATCATCTGACCTTAGATCTGGTTTGGTTATCGCTAGATTGCACTTTAGGCACCTGTAAATATCAAATTTCTCGTTGCTGATATAATCCTCTGCGGAAAACGAATAAGATAAAATGGCGTCGCAAATATAACAATAATGCTTTTTTAGTGCCTGATTTTCCATAATAGATATTTAATCATCACTTTTAGAATGGACAAACCATAAAAAGAGCTCCGCCAGAAACCGATCATAGATGCTTCAGGAAAATAACGAGTCAAGATGGGAATTTCTTTAATTCTAGAGAAGCCAGCCTTTCTCATTTGCACAATAATTTCTGTATCAAAAACAAAATCGTCTGAATTTTCTTCCAGCAGCAACTTGTTTAAAACTTCCCGACTATAAGCTCGGAAACCTGAATGGTATTCGCTCAAATGAAATCCCAATATCAAGTTCTCTATCGCAGTCAAAAAAATATTAGCCACAAATTTCCAATAAGGCATGCCGCCGGCCAAAGCGTTCTTAAGTGAGATCATCCGAGAACCAAAAACAGCATCCGACTCTCCCCTAAGTAATGGCTGAATAAGGTCGGGAATCATTTTTGGATCATACTGAAAATCCGGATGAACCATTACGATAATATCTGCATTCAATTTTAATGCCTCGCTGTAGCAAGTCTTCTGGTTACCGCCATAACCGCGGTTTTTTGGATGTACAAACACTTTTAAGCCAAGCTTTCGGGCTATTTCCACAGTATCATCTTTGCTAGCGTCATCAACTAGAATAATGTCGTCCACCCACTGGCGCGGAATATCACCAACAGTCTGTTCCAGAGTTTTAGCAGCATTATAAGCCGGCAAAACTACTATTACTTTTTTGTTTCCGTTTTTAAATTCCATTTTTTCTTATTTATCCTCTGAAAAATAAATTTGACAAAGCTAGTCCTCCTTTCACCTCCTGCATCAGTTGCGCCCAGCTTCTGATGTGCAAGAGCCGCCGCAAAATGATTTTCGGCCGGAAATAAAATCGGCGATGAGCTAATTTGTAATAATGCTGGAGTTTATTCCTCTCTAGTCCCGGTAATTCCAGCACGACATTGGACATATTATAATCATCCCAATTAAAAGTTTTAATATAACCTTGCTCTTTGGCCCAATTAAATAATTCCGTTCCGGGATAAGCAGTCGCGATATTAAATTGAACTTCGTCCGGGTCCAGCTTGATAGCAAAATCAATTGTTTTCTTGATTGTTTCTTCCGTCTCGCCCTGATTACCGAACATAAAAGAAGCGCGCGTTTCTATCCCGAGCTTCCGCGCTAATTTTACCATTTCTTCAACTTGTTTTAAAGAGATATTCTTTTTGATATTTTTTAAAATTTGTTCGTCAGCCGACTCCACGCCAAATAAAATTAAGTGGCAACCGGCTTGTTTCATCAATTTCAGCAATTCTTCACTAACATAATCAACCCGGGTGAAACAAGACCAAGTAATATCTATTTTTTCCCGGATAATCGTTTCGCAAAACTCCCGAACAACATCTTTAAACAAAGTGAAAGTGTCATCATAAAAAGCTACCTCCTTTATGCCATAGTCCCGCTGGAGAATTTTGATTTC
>CAZYIG010000129.1:0-1927 GCA_964647205.1 uncultured Candidatus Saccharibacteria bacterium
AATTAGAGTTAAAAAAGTGATGATTACTCAAAAGGAGATGAGAAGTCGCCAAGCAATTCTTGCTTGGGCTTTGTCCTTCCAAAAGAATATTTAGTTTGTGAAAGTCCGTCCCGGTTTTAAAACCGAGACGGACTTTTTTTGTTGTTTGAAAAATAGTATAATATAAGTATAAAAAATTAAGGTGATAAATAGTATGAATATATTTGCTTTGTCAGGATTGTTGATTGGCATAGTCGGAGCATTGGAAGCATTATTGATGTTTATTCAAGGTAAAGAGAAGACCCATTATCTTTGGGGTGTTTTTTGTTTATCTATTATGATATGGGGTGTTGGTGGTTATGGAGTTGCAGTTTCTTCGGATCTTGAAAAAGCTATATTGTGGTGGAAGATAGGATATGTTGGAGTTATTTTTATTCCTATCTTTTTGATCAATTTTACTTATGAATTTTTGGAAATTTATAGAGAGAAGTTGATAATGCTACTTTATATTTTGGCCGGTATTTTTTTATATGCCAATTTGTTTACTGATTTTTTTATTAATGAGGCACGTTTCGTTTTTGGCCAATTTTATTATATATCACCAACATTTATTTATTCATCATTCCTTTTTTTATTTTTTGGATCGGTAGTATATAGTCTTTTTAAATTTTGGCAAGCCTATAAGAATAGTGAAGGCATAAAAAAGATTCAGCTTAAATATATTTCTACCTCATTAACTGTTGGTTTTGGTGGCGGTGTTTTCAGTTTTTTACCAGTTTATAATATTGATTTTTATCCATTTTTAAATATAATGGTATCTTTGGGTGTAATTCTTGTTGCCTATGCAATTTTTAAGCATCATTTAATGAATATCAGGGTTATTGCTACTGAAATATTTTCCGGATTATTAGTTATTACTTCAATCATTCCGATTTTTCAAGCAGAAAACACTATTATCTTGCTTATTAGAATTTTTATTACTGTAATAACGGTTAGTTTTGCCATCTTACTCATCCGATCTGTCCTGCGGGAAGTCAAACGTCGCGAAGAGATTGAAATATTGGCACAGAAGTTGGAAAAGGCGAGTAAGGAATTAAAGTCCGCCAACAAGGAGCTCAAAAGATTGGACGAAGCCAAGTCAGAATTTTTGTCCATCGCGTCTCATCAGCTCCGCACCCCGTCCACTGTCATTAAGGGTTTTGTCTCCATGATGCTGGATGGTAATTTTGGCAAAGTCCCGAGCTTGATTGAAACTAATCTTAAGAAAGTATATTCGTCAAACGAGCGGTTGCTTAATCTGATTGAAAATCTACTCAACATTTCAAGGATTGAAGCCGGTCGGATTGAATTTGACATTAAAGCCGTCAGTTTGGTTGAGGTGGCGCAGTCGGTCGTGGATGACTTCCAGAAAAAAGCCGGTGAGAAAAAGATAAAGCTGGAGTTCACGCCGGACAAGCAGGTGCCAAAGGCCAAGACTGATCCACAGAAGGTCAAAGAGGTGATGTCCAACTTGATTGACAACTCAATCAAATACACTGACAAGGGAGAAATTATCGTTGGCGTCCATCTGGAGAGCCAATCAATCGTTTTCACCGTCCAAGATATGGGGATGGGTATTTTGCCTGAAGATTTGCCACGGTTGTTTGAGAAGTTTGTCCGCGGTAAGGGCATGATGCAAGTCCATACCGAGGGTACGGGTCTAGGCCTCTATTACGCTCGCATGGTGATAGAGAATATGGGGGGTCGCATCTGGGCCGAAAGCGAAGGCAAGGGCAAAGGCAGTAAGTTCACCTTCTCCCTGCCGATGGCGGATAAGAAAAAGGCCAAAAAAGTTACTTAATTTATATTAAAGAAAGTGGGTTTTATAGCCCACTTTTTGTTTTTGTCCTTATCCTTAAATATCTTTCTCTTTTTACTGCTTCACTGTTGGTTAAATATTTTTCAATAT
>CAZYIG010000130.1:0-1922 GCA_964647205.1 uncultured Candidatus Saccharibacteria bacterium
CTTCAAGAACAAGAAAATATGCAGGAAGTTTAAGGATTAGCTTAGAGAGATATCTCTGTAGTGTAATATTATTATAACTACAGAGAGTCACTAAAAACTAGAATTCCGCTTTAAAAAGTTTTTTAGAAGCAATGGGATTAAGAAATAAAACTTTCTAAAATTCACTCTATTCTAAGCGTCTAAATTATTAGATATCCTTCTTATAATAACCAATCCAAACAATCGTTAAAACTTATTTAAATGCGAAACAAGAGTGGTTTAAATGAAGGATAAGACTATTTTTACTGCATCCAGTTTTTATTTTACTTCCTGCCCTTTCCACTTCCCGTTTTAGAACCAAAATAATTATTTATGCCATCCAGTTGAGCTTGGGCTTCTTCTTCAACCCTCGTGCCAGCAAGATATTTTTCGGCCTCAATATCATTGGTGATGTAATAAGCTTCGGTTAGAGTTGAAACAAGGTTTTGATAAACTGTCATTCCATAACCTCCATTGATGTAGCCTTCATCAATGCCAGTTAAGGGCACTAGGACATCGTGCATAGCCCTAGCCAAAGGCACATCGCTTTTTTGAGTGTAAATAACCAATGTTCCATCATGAGCTGGGTCTGAATTGCCGTTGTGATGAACAGATACCAAGATGTCGCATTTTCTTCCCGCCAAGGCTTGGCATTTGGAAACAGCCGTATCCACCCTTTCTTTTCGGCTGGATATTGATTCATCTCCTTCCCTAGACAAAACAACCAAAGCCCCATTGGCTTCCAATTTTGACTTTAAGGCGTAAACAACAGCCAAATTAACATCTTTCTCCAATATATTATATTTTGTGTTAATCGCTCCTGTTTCTATTCCGCCATGTCCTGCGTCTAAGGCTATTAATTTGCCTGTTACATTATTGGTAAAAGCCGTGGCTGGCAGATATGAAAAAGCTGATAATAAAACTAAACTTAAAACAATCGCTTTGAAATTTTTTATCATAAAAATGATTTTAATTAGCTAATAAATAATCTGATAAAATTAAACATTCGTTTGTTGTTCAATTATCCCCCTTCTCATCTTTTTTTTCAACCAATCTCTTTTTGTCCATAAATACCAAATTACAACTAACCCAATAGTAATGGGTAGAATATAATTTTTATTAAACGAACTACCTACAATCTGAGCAAAACCTAACAATCCAATTATAGCAGATAACATTATTAATTTTCTTGACCAAGATGAAATCAGGTCAGGTTCCGGCAATGTGGTGGCAATTTCTCCGGCTCCTTGACTCTCCTTTGCCATCTTCTGCCCTGCGGGAGTATTAACAGGAATCATTTTTGTGTCGCCACAAGCGGGACAAGTGTTTGGCTTCTTAACTCGTCGCCAAATTGAGTAAATTAATGCAGGACCCCAAAAAAATAGCAACCATACAAAAAGCTCAATAACCCCACTGCCTTTTACCTCTTTTTTAGGATAACCCACATAACCACAAATTGTGCATACAAATTTTTGTTTCATTTTAGTTATTAAAAATCTTAAATTAATAATTCTATAGAATAGTCTTCCTGTGTATAAGCTTTTTTGAAACAAAAAGCCCACCACTAGGAAGGCCTTACGACCTCTATAAGAGTTTCCCCTTATAACGCAAGCAACGCCCTAATGATGGGTTTTATATGTTGCT
This sequence comes from uncultured Candidatus Saccharibacteria bacterium, assembly GCA_964647205.1. Lineage (GTDB taxonomy): Bacteria > Patescibacteriota > Minisyncoccia > Portnoybacterales > GWB1-42-6 > CAZYIG01. Next base: position 1,663 of record CAZYIG010000130.1, read on the forward strand.
TGCGACTTTACAACCATGCTCTTTCAAATCTTTTTGACTAGAAATTTAAAAAAGTTTAGGTTTTAACCTTATTCAATTGTTATTTTTAATTATATTGGTAAATAATATAACTTCAAGAAAATACTGAAAAAACCCCATTTTCCATCAAATTCCACTGTTTTCCACCAAATTCCCTCATTTTCCCGCAATTTCCCCAAAATTCCCAAAATTTTTAGACAAAAAATATTTTTTTGGGTTATTTTTAAAAGATTCCCTAGCTC
>CAZYIG010000131.1:0-1890 GCA_964647205.1 uncultured Candidatus Saccharibacteria bacterium
GATCTGCTGATCGCCGCTACCCGCCTCGTCGACTAAAATTAAACTGGTCCTATTCAAACTGTCAAACTGCCAGTTGTCGGACAAACCCAGGCCAAAGCGCGGATAATATGGATGCTCATAATAACCATTATCTTTGGCGTTATTAAACAGATTCATTTTGGCCTTTAACAATTCATAAGAAGATTCCTCTATCTTAGGCTCATCGGCCAAATGGCCATTAATAAAGCTTGTCGCTTCCTTAATATCCAGTACATAGCCGATATTGTCATAAGATGACAAAATATATGTTGGCACGCCGACAAAATTGCCGGCTCCGTCCAAAGCCGTGCCGCCGGAATTACCCGATGAAATATCCGCGTCCGTTTTAAAATACTGGGCGCTACTCTTGGCTTCAAAACCGGAAATCTGCCCGCGGGTTTTGGTTAAAGTTTTACCACCAACATCAGGATAGCCATAAATATCCAAAGAATCCCCGGAAATTATATTGCCACTATAATCATAAGTTAAATAAGGCAGTTGCCCAAGCTGGCCGCCTCGGTTATCTAAAGGCGATAATTGCAACAAAGCCAAATCTAAATCTTGATCATAGGCCTTTAAAAAAGCGGCGTATTCACAAACCGGATCATCAAGGTCGTTAAACGACAAACAAACGCCAAAGACATCATAGGGCTTGTCCTGATTACCCAAAACCACGTGGCTGTTGGTAAGCAACAGGCCGTTCTCGCTGATAATGGTGGCCGTAGCCGAATTGGCCTGAAAAATATCGCCGTTTCTGGCCAACCTAAAAGACTCAATCTTAACCGTCGGCGAAACCAAGGCGTAATCCAAAACCGGCTCGGCTTTTAACTGGTTGACCGTCCAATACAAGGCTCCGGAAACAATAATAGCCAGAGTTAGCCACCAAATTTTTTTCTTCATATATTTACTGTTAATTTAAAAGAGAAGCAAAAATGCCTCCCCCTGTTTAATAATTTTTATCTTATCCAAAGCTTGTTTAAAAATCAAGCTCGATGTTAGTATTCTGCGTTTGTTCCTTTAATTTCCGATAAACATAGGTAATGGCCAAACTGACAATCGGCGTGGCAATAACCAAACCAATACCCAAAACCAAGGCGTCTAAAATGCCGATTAGAAATAAAAGCAAAAACAATACAAATAAATTACCCTTGCTGTCTTTAGTCAGGCGGGCGCTTTTATGAAAAGCATTAAAAACTTCATTTCCTTCTAAAATAAAGTAAGGTACAAAATAATATTTAACCAACCAAATAACGCCCGGCACGATAAACAACAATAAGCCGCCCAAAACCATTAAGCCATACAACAGAGTGGCGCCGAAAAAACGAAAAATATATCTGGCGTCATTAAATAAGTCTTCCACTCTGGGCACCTGATTATCGTAAACTTTTAAGGTAACTCTAATAAGACCCAGGGCCATGATTAAATTTAAGGCGAAAACCGCCAAAGTTAACAAAACTTTTATTAAGTCGGTAAAATCGCCCTGATATGGCGTTTTATCCAAAAGGTAAGCCGGTAAATAATTAAGGCCGATATAAACGGCCATAATTAAAACCCATGACCAAAAATTAGCCATCACCTTTTCCCAGCCAAACTTAATCGCCTCTTTTTTGGAAAATTTTAAAGTTCTAATTGGACTCTGATTGATTGGCATAAATTAATTTTATTCTTTTTATGGGTACCCATTTCTTTGGCGTGCTTTGCCGCTTCGGCAAAAACATCATCAAGGCTGTTAAAAGCCTTTCCGTTAGAACCCTTGCCTCCCATCATCCCCATAACAGCATACATGGATTCCTGAAGCAAAGCCATGGTTTCTCCGGCAACTTCTTCCTCTATTCTTGTTCCGCCATAGGGGTAGTAATCATAGGTTGCCGT
>CAZYIG010000132.1:0-1828 GCA_964647205.1 uncultured Candidatus Saccharibacteria bacterium
CTCAGAGGCAGTAGTCGGTAAATAACGGTATGAAAAAGCTTGGTAATTTTAGGTTCTATATTTTATTAGTTATTCTTTTTTTAATCGCGGGTGGCATTGTCGCCCGTCTTTTTTCGCTTCAAATTATCAGGCATGGTTTTTATACAGCCCTTGCTCAAAATCAGCACGAAGTATTGGCAAAATTAATTCCCCACCGAGGGGAAATTTTTATTCAAGAAAAAAATAATGTCTGGCATCCGTTAGCAGTTAATCGTGATTTTCAGACAGTTTTTTTATCGCCCAATGAAATTGTTGATAAAGAAATAGTGGCGCAAAAATTAGCGCCCTTGGTGGGCATAGACGAAGAGAAGATTTTAGAGAAATTAAAAAATCCCAAAGATCCATACGAACCCTTAAAATCAAAGTTAGATGATGAGGTAGCCGAAAAGATAAAAAATCTAGACCTTAAGGGAGTCCATCTGAAACCAGAAGGCTGGCGGTGGTATCCGCAAGGAACTTTAGCGGCCAACGTCACGGGTTTTATTGGCACCAAAAATGACAAAAAAGTCGGACAATACGGATTGGAGCAATATTACGAAGATATTCTTAGCGGAAAAAGCGGCCTTTTGCAATCAGAAAAAGATGCTTTGGGGCGGTGGCTTTTGATGGGTAATTATAATCTTGAGCCAGCACAGGATGGAGCGAATCTTTACTTATCTTTGGATCAAAACATTCAGTATATGATTGAACAGAAAATGAAAGCAGTAGTTGAAAAGTGGGGCGCAACGGGGGGTTGTGCTATTGTTTTTGATCCTAAAACTGGTGCTATCCGGGCAATGGTCAGCCTGCCTAGTTTTGATCCAAATGATTATCAAAACGTTGAAAATCCAGATTCTTTTATGAATTCCTGCACTCAAAAACTTTATGAGCCGGGATCAATTTTTAAACCAATTGTAATGTCGGCCGGATTGGATAGCGGAAAAATTTCTCCAGAAACAACTTTTGTTGATACAGGTTCGGTAAAAATTGGCAATTATATAATTCAAAATGCTCAATTAAAAACTTATGGCAAAAGTACGATGACACAAGTGTTGGAAAATTCAATTAATACGGGTGTCATTTTTGTTCAGCGGTTAATTGGCGGAGAATTATTCAGAAATTATATTGAAGCTTTTGGTTTTGATGAAATAACCGGCATTGATATTGCCGGTGAAGTACGAGGAGACCTGAAAGCCTTGAAAGAAGAAGGGCGGGAAATAAATTTTGCGACAGCGGCTTTCGGCCAAGGAGTTTCGGTTACGCCAATTGAGATGGTATCGGCAATTGGCGCCATCGCTAACGATGGCAAAATGATGAAACCATATCTTGTTGAAAAAATTATTCAGCCTGACGGCCAAGAAAAAATAACCCAACCTCAAGTTCTGCGCAATGTTATCGCTCCAGCGACTGCGGGAAAATTAACCGCCATGCTTGTTAGTACGGTGCGTAATGGTTATGATAAGGTCAAAATCAAAGGTTATTTCGTGGCCGGCAAGACAGGAACAGCTCAAATTGCCACTCGCGATGGCTATTCGGCTGATGAGACGACGCATTCTTTTATTGGTTATGCGCCGGCTTATAATCCTAAATTTTTAATTTTGTTGAAGATGGATCGGCCCAAAGGGATTCAATTTGCTTCTGAATCGTTAGCGTCAATATTTAGCGAACTAGCCCAATACCTTTTTAACTATTATGAGATTCCACCAGAAGAGTGATAAAAATTTCTAATTCCTAATTAACCTAATTTCTAAAAATTTGGGCTTTGGGATTTGGTCATTGGGATTTGATTAGATCAATTAGAAATTAGAGC
>CAZYIG010000133.1:0-1813 GCA_964647205.1 uncultured Candidatus Saccharibacteria bacterium
CGCCATCGAATTCGCCCTTATATTCCATCCGCCGCCAAGTTCCGTTAAATTCATTTAACGCTCCACTCGCAATGCTATCGGAAATCCCTAAAATCTTGGCTACCGATAAAGCCGCATTCGCATTTCCGATATTATGCCGACCCGGAATCTTCAATTTTAATCCCCGCTCATTTTTTGAGTCATATTTTTGAATTTTGAATTTTGAATTTTGAATTTGTTTAGAGTTTAGAATTTCGGATTTAGAATTTAAAAGCGTAGCGATGTTTCCATCTTCTCCGTTCGCCACCAGCACCCCATCTGCCGGCAAATGCCCAATATATTCCTCAAAGGTCTTCATGATATTCGGCAACCCGCCAATATAAGTGTCTAAGTGCTCCTCCTCAATATTCAAAAGCACCAAAATCTTAGGCCAATAATTCAAAAATGACCGGTCATACTCATCCGCCTCAATAACTAAGTACTTACTCTGCCCCATCCGAAAATTACTGCCATCGAAGTCAGACTTCGGGCTACTCTTGAAGTCTGACTTCGGCAACCCAGAATTCCACTTTACTTTTGTGCCTACAATCACCGTCGGATCCAAACCCGCTTTTTCCATCATCAGCCCAATCATCGCCGTAGTCGTACTTTTACCGTGCATGCCCGAAACTGCAATTGTAAATTTTTCTTTAGTTATTTCACCTAGCGCCTCGGCATATCTTTGGCATTTTATTCTCTGCCTTCTTGCCTCAACCAACTCCGGATTATCCTCTTGCACTGCCGCGCTAAATATCACTAGATCCGTGCTAGCTGGAAGATTCTCTATTCTATGGCCAACTTGCCCCTTACCAAATTCATTTTGGTGTGGGGTAAAAATTTTAGCGCCTAATTTTTCTAGCTCTTCTGTTATTCCGCTGCCCATCGCATCTGACCCGCTCACCTTGTCTTCGTGCGCCAAAAAATACCGCGCCAAAGCCGATACCCCAATTCCCCCAATGCCAATAAAATGAATCATCATAAGTTTAAAGTTGAAAAATCAAAATGAAAAATGACAATAAAAAATTTAAAATTTTAGATTTTGCACTGTCATTTTGATATTTACATTTTGCATTTTACATTATTCAAAAAGCTTCTGACAACTAGAAATGCGAACACTATCACCGACCGCCAGGTTTTTCGCCATTGACTAGGTTTTGTCAATAATCGCCACAACCATTCTAGCCCAATTTTTTGAATAAAGCTTGGCGCGCGACGAACACGGCCGGAAATAAAATCAAACGCCCCGCCAACCCCGATTGCCAGCTTTACCGATGGCACCTTCTTTAGATTATCATAAATCCATTTTTCTTGTCTTGGCGTGCCCAGAGCAACCAACAAGATTTCTGGCTTTTTATCGTTAATCTCGCCTACCGCCTTTTCGTCGCTAACATATCCGTTTAACATTCCAACAATTCTTGCTTCTGACGCTTTTTGCCAAATATTTCTCGCCGCTCCTTGCGCCACCCCTTCCTTGGCGCCGAATAAAAAGATGCCGTGTTTTGCGCCAAAATTGGCAACCAACGCCCAGATTAAATCCACGCCCATCACCCGAGTTTTTAATTTTTCACTGCCTAAAATGCGAGAAGCTATAACTGGACCAACGCCATCCGATAAAGATAAATCCGCCTCATTTAGAATTTTTCTAAGCTCTGCGTCTTTTTGCGCCTGTACCAAAAAATCAGCGTAAGGCAAAACGATATAATGTTGGCGAGCATCGGTTAAAAAGCCGCTTATCTTTTGCAGAGATTCTTCGATGTTTAAATTGTCAATGCGGATACCAAGTAAAAACAATTTA
>CAZYIG010000134.1:0-1803 GCA_964647205.1 uncultured Candidatus Saccharibacteria bacterium
GGGGAATTGGTTAAAATGTCTGTGAAAAAAAATTTAAACTCCGGAGCCAGATGCTCAAATAAGATTTTTCACATCATTGAAATCGGAACATTATTTTCGTTTTATTTAAAAATTTCTAAACATCTAGGGATTAAATTTGCAAAAAAAGAATACATTAATTTTGTCAAAAAAGGAATTGTCTTTTCTACTACTCCTTCTTCTGTGGTAAAATTAAGAAGTAATAGACAAGAAATATGGCTAGAGGCCATAAAACAAGGACTAAAAGCTACCGAAATACAAACTGGCAAAAATTATTCAGATATTTATCACAATTTTAAGAAAAAATTATAATATGAGAGAAAAGTCAGCCATGGGTAATGCTTTAGAGGGAGAGTCTTATGTTGGCAAATCGACCACCATTGAGATAATGAGAGAATTTAAAGAAGTAAGAGATAGCGGGATTTTTGTTGTTCCCGAATATACAGTTATGGGTACATTGCCGAAATTTCCTAGAGAAACTAAGTGGGATATAAAACAGGCCATTCAGACAATGATCGATTTAGAAAAAAGAAGAACGGATATGTTAACTAATGATTTAAGCAAAAAAGATGGAGATGGTATAGTAGTTTTTGATAGGGGTCCAATTAGTTGTATCGCCTTTGAATATGCTGCTGAACACGCTGGGTTCACTGGTGCGTCACTTTGGATGGCTGAATCATTTCAAAAAGAAATTGAAGATGGGAATATTATTGTGCCAGCCGGTATGATTTATTTGACAGCGCCCCGAAAAATAATAGAACAGAGAGAGAAAGATCATATAGCGAAAGGTCATAGAAATATTTTAGATTTTTTAAAAAATAATGAGGTTATTGGATCATTAAATGAAGCTTTTAGGGTTTTTGGTGATCACCTACCTGAACAGTTATTTTTAACTCTCAGTACTGGTAATAAAAATCCGAATGAAGTTGGAGCTGAAGTTTTGCAATTCATAAAAGATCAGCCAAAAGATATATTAGATAATGTTCCTGATTTTATCGCCTATGCCAATTCATTAATAGATAAAAAATGAAAAAAATAATTGATTCACACATCCACACTCATTATTGTCACGGCACAGCCGAAGTGTTTGAGATGATAGAGTGCGCTATTTCTAAAGGCCTAACTGGTATTGGATTCTCTGAACACTTCCATTATGACTTTTTTGATGATTTAGGTTTGCCGACAGTAGCTGGACGAGTGGTGGATGGCACCCCACTCGATCAATTTAAACTCTATTATAAGAGCGTTCAACGTGCAAAAGAGTTTTACCAGGATAAAATAGATATCCGTTTGGGGGTTGAAGTTGACTATTTGGAAGAAAAAAAAGAAGAGATTAAGCAGTCTTTAGATATCAAACCGTTTAAAGATGACTACAAGGAAGAAAATCCAGATCAAAAGTTTGAATTTGATTTTATTATGGGATCGGCTCATTTCATGGGATCACCTCTAAAATATCTTTCGGACTATCAAGGTGGAGATGATAATAAAACGCTTGATATTTATTTTGATTTTATTAAAAATTGCGTGAAGTCAGAATTGTTTGACATACTGGCTCATCCAGAGATAATCAAATATTTTGTTGATAAAAAAGAAGAGGATTACAAAAGTCATTTAGAAGAACTAACCGATTTATTGGCTGAAAACAAAATGGCAGTTGATGTGAATACTGATTATTTGAAAGATCCAAAAACCGGACTGATTTCTGAAAAAAGAATAAATCCCGGCATTGTAATGTTAGAAATGTGTCGTGATAAAAAAATCCCCTTAATTTTAGGGAGTGATGCT
>CAZYIG010000135.1:0-1793 GCA_964647205.1 uncultured Candidatus Saccharibacteria bacterium
TGGGGCTTGAGATTTTATTGGTCATTGGTTATTGGGGTTTTATTAGATCAATTAGAGATTAGAGCAATTAGTCATTTTGAGAGTGAATTCTTCACTTCGCTCGAGATGACAGTTCACACGTTATCATAGTATATCATCACCCCAAAACTTGGCAATATAGGTTTTGGGGGTATAAGGTGGATTTCATGGGGACAAAAAATGCCCCTCAACATTATTCGGGACATTTTTTGAGAGTAATCTTTTAAATATTAATCCTTTTCTCTATTAGCTTTGGCCCTTGTTCAGTATCCTCTACAATCCAGCCCTCTTGTTCAATTTTAGCGCGCACCATATCAGCTTTAAGCCAATTTTTCTGTTGGCGCAAAACTTCTCTTTCTTTGACTAATTTCTTCACTTTGCCAGGCACTAGGGCTGGCCGGACGTTAGCAAGGCCGAGGCCAAAGATTTGGTCAAATTCAAGCATTAAATTCTTTTTGGCATCTGGCCACAAAATTTCATCGCCGACTACTTGCCAAAGAATTGTCAAAGCTTTTGGCATATCCAGATCATCATTAATTGCTTCAACAAACTTCTCTCCATATTTATCAATTTTTTTAAAAATTTCTTTAGTCTTTTTGTCAGTTAAATTCAGCGCGTGATTTATTTTTTTGATCCGCCAGGCCAGCGGAGTGGTTGAATCATTAAGATCGCGGATTTTTTGATAAAGATTATTCAGGGCGGTTTGGGCGCCCTCCAAAGATTCCCATGTTAAATTCATTTGAGAGCGGTAATGAGCCGTTAGGGTTAAATAGCGGAAAGACAAGGGATTAAAAATCTTGGCGACATCTTCAATTTTAGTTATATTACCCAGCGATTTAGACATTTTATCACCGTCAATCAGCAAAAATTCGCCGTGTACCCAATAACGGGCCGGGTTCTTGCCGTAAGCGGCTTCTGATTGAGCAATTTCGTTAGTGTGGTGAATGGGAATTAAATCAATCGCGCCGCCGTGAATATCAAATTGTGTCCCCAAGTATTTTTGAGACATAGCCGAACATTCCAAGTGCCAACCCGGAAAACCGCGTCCCCAAGGCGAATCCCATTCCTGCTGGCGCTTAACGCCGGCGGGCGTAAATTTCCAGAGCGCAAAATCGGTTGGATGTTTTTTGCCGGCAACCTTGGCTACCCGGGCGCCGGATTTTAATCCTTCGGCTTGCAGTTGGGCTAATTTGCCGTAATCCTTTAATTTGGTCGTATCAAAATAGATGCCGTCGTAGATTTTATAGGTAAAGCCTTTTTCGGCCAGAATTTTTACCAGTTCAATCTGTTCTTTAATATGCTGGGTTGCCCGGACGTAGATGGTTGGGGATTTAATATTTAAGGCTTTGGCATCTTTTTTGAAAGCGGCGATATAGAAATCAGCAATTTCTTTGGCGGTTTTGCCATCTCGCTGGGCGCCTTTTTCCATTTTATCTTCACCGGTGTCTTCCTCGCTGGTTAAATGGCCGACATCAGTAAAATTCATCACGTGTTTTACCTTATAGCCGTTACACTCTAAAACACGCCTCAAGATATCCTCAAAAATATAAGTTCGGAAGTTGCCAATATGAGCGTACCAATAAACCGTCGGGCCGCAAGCGTAAAAACCCACTTTCTTTTTGACTAAGGGTTTGAATACTTCTTTTTTACGGGTTAAGGTGTTGTAGAGATAGATAGACACTTTATAAATTGAAAATTTAAAAATTCCCGGCCAGCCTCGCTTTAGCTTATGATTTATAATAACCGTTAGTTATCTCTGCTTATAATGTTTATTG
>CAZYIG010000136.1:0-1774 GCA_964647205.1 uncultured Candidatus Saccharibacteria bacterium
CATGACTTCTTTGGACATATTGGCTTCAGCAATCATTGGCGTATCGATGGCGCCCGGACCAATGACGTTGACGTTAATACCTAGACTCGCCCATTCCTGAGCCAAGGTTTCGGTCAAACCGACGATGCCGCCCTTGGAAGCAGTATAGTGGGCCGCCGCCATGACGCCCACGCCGACGCCGCCCGAAGCGACCGAAGCAATATTGATGATCCGGCCCCATTTATTCTTGGCCATTTCCCGAGCGGCCCGCTGGGCGCAGAAAAACTCGCCCTTGAGGTTGATGTCCAGGGTCTGATCCCAGTCGGCTTCGGTCATTTCCAGAGCCATTTTCGGCTTGAAAATACCGGCGTTGTTGACGAGAATGTCCAGCCTCCCCCATTTCTTAACCACCCCGTCGAAGACCTGATCGATTTCCGCCTGATTGGTCACGTCCAGTTTCCAGGCCGCGGCCTCGCCGCCCTTGGCTTTGATCTCTTCAACGACTTTTTGACATTCTTCTAAGCTGATGTCGGTGACGGCGACCCGCGCGCCTTGCTGGGCCAGGGCTAAAGCGTCAACCCGACCCATGCCCCTTCTCGCTCCCGTCACTAAAGCAACTTTATTCTTGAGTTCAAACATATTTTTAAGATTAATTATTTATTTATCTTATTTTAACAGAAATCAATCAAAATGACGATCCCCCGACACGTAATTGAAGGATTTGAAAAAGGCAGTTATATGATATAATAAAAAAAGATTCGGGAAGATAAAAAAACCGCCCGATCAGGTGGTTTTAAGTTTCTGAAAGCTTCGTTCATTTCTTTTTTTTGTCCGGAGGCCTTCCATCCTAGTGGCCTGACCCCAACTCCGCATTTTCTTCGGATTGATTTTTAATTGAGATTTTTTCATATATTTTATTATATCAAAAAACCGCCAGAATGGCGATTTTTAATTCTATTTCTTAATATCTCCTGATACAGGCAACTATGGTTTTGAGCAACCTTTTATCAAAAGGGCCAGGAATAATGTTTTTAGCATTTGGTTTTTTAATCAAAGAAGCAACAGCTTTGGCAATTTTAAACTCAAGAAACAAATCCATTTTTTTTCTGAAGTCCAAAAGCCCCCTGAAAACTCCGGGAAAAACAATGATATTATTAATCTGGTTTTCAAAATCAGACCGGCCAGTGGCAAAAATATAATTTTTAGTGGCTTTTTTTATTTCCTTAGACAAAATTTCCGGACTAGGATTAGAAATAGCAAAAATTATCGGTTTTTCTTTCATTAATTTTACATCAGTTTTATCTAAAAGATTACCAATTCCGGTTACCCCGATAAAAACATCGCTTTTATTAATCGCTTCTTTTTTGCCTCCCCTTAAGTTCTCTTTATTGGTTGATTCGGCAATCTCTTTTAAATATTTATTATCCCCATCTCTGCTCTTAAAGATAATTCCCTTGGAATCAAAAACAATCAGATCTCTTAAACCGATATAATTTAAAATCTTAAAAATACCATAGCCGGCCGCCCCAGCGCCGCCGATACAAATTTTTACTTGATTTAACTTCTTTCCAACTACCTTTAAAGCGTTCAAAAGAGCGGCTAAAACAACAATTGCCACCCCTTGTTCATCATCGTGGAACAAAATCAAATCTTTCTCTTTTAATTCTTCCATAATTTCTAAACTTTTTGGCGCTCGAACATCTTCTAAATTAAAAGCGCCAAAATTCGGCGATAAAATTTCAATTGTTCTGATAATCTCCTCCTTTGATTTTGTGTTAAGACAAAGTGGATAAGC
>CAZYIG010000137.1:0-1739 GCA_964647205.1 uncultured Candidatus Saccharibacteria bacterium
ATACATGGATTTGCGTTTTATGGGCTTACTTGGCTTTTGGGGCGCAAACGCGCCTGGTCTATCGGCCTGATGCTTCTTTTATCCTTGGGCGCGGAGATTGCTTGGGAGATATTTGAAAATACGGACTTTGTCATAAACCGCTATCGCGAAGTTACCATTTCGCTTGATTATTATGGGGATAGCGTAATCAATTCGATTTTTGACGTGCTTTTTATGGCGTTTGGTTTCGGAATGGCGGCGTATTTTCCGGTGTGGAGCATTGTCGCACTTACGATTTTTCTTGAAATTTTTGTAGGGTATTTAATCCGTGATAATTTAACTCTCAATATAATCATGCTTATTTATCCCATGGATTGGATTTTGCGGTGGCAAGGAGGAGGTTGAGACGGGCTTTGACTATGAAATTAAACTGCAAAGTATATGTGAATAACTAAGTCGCGGGAAAGAAAATCTATGGTATAATAGATAGGGTCGCAATATTTAACTCATTTAGATACAATGTCACAAAACTCTGCCAATAGTCTTATTTCAACTCTAATTACCTTAATCCTCATACTTGGTTTTGCGGGTTATAGCTTGGTCAATCTGGAAATTGTTTCCGGAACAACACTCGTGGTGTGGCTTTTTCTTTTGCTTGTCATAATTTTACTGCTCTCGGGCCTTAAGATAGTGGATCAATATGAGCGGGGAGTTGTGCTTACGCTTGGAAAATATACAAGCACACGCCAGCCCGGTCTCACCTGGGTTTTAATTGGCGTACAGCGGATGATAAAAATTGATATGCGAATTACCACAATTGACATCCCGCAACAGGAAGCAATTACTAAAGATAATGTTCCGGTGGGAATTAATGCGGTGGTTTATTTCAACATTGAATCTGCGGAAAACGCAATCTTGAATATACAGGACTATACTACCGCCGTGTCTAATTATGCACAGGCGGCGCTTCGCGATGTAATTGGTGGCATTGAACTTGATTCGCTTCTTTCGGAGCGGGAAAAAATTGCGCAGGATATCAAACAAAATGTTGATGAAGCAACTAAGGCCTGGGGTCTAAATGTTACGGATATAAAAATTCAGGATATTGAACTTCCGGCGGACATGAAACGGGTTATGGCCAAACAAGCCGAATCCGAACGAGAGCGCCGCGCCGTCATCATTAAGGCCGAAGGGGAGTATTCCGCGGCCGAACGGCTGGCGCAGGCCGCCGAACGCTTAAGCGCAATCCCGGGCGGCCTTTCCATGAGGACTTTGCAGACAATTGAAAAGATAAATCCCGACCCGTCTAAAACGGTCATTTTTGCGCTTCCCATAGAATTTTTTGAGGGAATTAAATCTCTTTCGCAATTTCTCAAAGAGAAAACTAAATAGAGAAGATAAAAAACCGCGGGTTTCCGCGATTTTTTTATAATCCCTGCCAGAAGTCACGTACGGTTGACTTTTTAATGATTTTTGATATAATAGGCGTATCAATTTTCGCTCTTTGACTTATACTCGATTCGTAGAAAGGAGTAAAGCTATGAATCAGAAAATAATTAGATGGGCTGCTGTGATCTTCTTATTTTTTAGCTCAGTATCGGTTCGGGCCGAGCGTGTAATCAAAGTTTATGGTACATACGGGGGAACCTCTGTCCGCTTGGCAAATGAAGAAATCATTGACATCAAGCCCGAAGAAATACGTTATTTCCAGTCAGATTTACCCGCAAAGGTATCCACCCGAGCTGAAGCACTTGGTTGGC
>CAZYIG010000138.1:0-1696 GCA_964647205.1 uncultured Candidatus Saccharibacteria bacterium
AGTATGGTTAAGGATCACAACATTTATCGCTGGGCCAGTGAGTTGGTTAGGGAATTGGCCCAGGTTCGCTTGGAAAAAGCATAGGGGGAGAAATGGATAAGATCAAAGCGTTTTTGGATTTTACAATATTACAAACATTAGTTATTCTCTCAGCATCTCCTACCGAGGATCCACCAAATTTCATTACAATCATTTTATCTATGCGAAAAGTATTAACTTTTTAAATCTTGTGGTTAAAGATAAGGTTTTTAAGCGCTGATTCATTCTTCTCAGTGAAAAAATGATACAATCACTTGAAGAAGCAGTGGAATTACTAGCCAGAAGGTATGGATTTACTAAGGTAATAGAAGATGAACCTAGATTAAATTTAAAGCATATTGCTAGATTCTACGAAGGTATTGGATTAGATAACCGATTTACTAAATGGGTTAATACACCTCTTGAGACTATTACCAGAAGCGAAGCCCATGATTTGATGCACTTAGTGTTGGATGCCGGAGGAAAAGCTTGGTCGCGGAGCTTCAATAATTTCTTGAATGGTATTGGTTATGTTTTGTTGACGGAATTTGAAATGGAATTATTGGAGACTATGTATTTTATGGAGTTTGTTGGAAAAAAATTCAGACATGAAGCATTAAGGAAGTTTATTGGGGGAGGGGAGAAAGCGATAGAGTTATACTGGAATGTTACCAGCAATGAATTGAAGATTTCTTTGGCTGGAGCAGCTGCTTTATTGTATTCCAGGGCCTTAGCGGCAGGCATCAGGGACAGAAAAACCTTAAGGTTTGCCGTCAGAGCGGCAACTTTGTATGGCAGGGAGAAGAAGGATAGGGGTGTACTAAAAACGGCGATAGAATATGTGGGTGAGATTAAACAGGTATCATATGGTGACCTTATGAATGGCCTGAACGCTGCGATGACCTATCTGGGTTTAAGCATAGATGGTGAAGGGTATCGTCAGATGCTTTGCAATGTATACAAACTTTATGAACGCTTTTTTAAATTAATGGAATGCTCAGGCGCTAAACCATCTTCCGACATGTTAAGCTCATTTGAACGATACCAATTAAAGGTTGCAGATATTATTACAAGAAAAAATGCAGATTTTTACAGAGAAGTATCTAGAGATTCGGGAATACGATATCTTAGCTTAGAGCTTAAAAAATTAGCAGATGAGTTTAGAGAGCTAAGGGAACAATATGTTGGCTTCGCACTTAGAAATTATAAGGGTTATAGCCCACTTAATGTAAGATTCTGATGATTCAGCAGCTCAATTATTTTCTTTTTACCTATTGTTAATATGAAACTCGCTAGTTTTGGGCCCCTATCCTTATTAATTAAAAATCTGTAGACTAATCTAAAGAAATCCTTTGGTTCTATTTTAAATTCCTTAGAAAGATTATAGAATTCGTTATGAAGTTCTTTTTCATCATAGTCTTTTTGGCTGAGCCTTTGTTTTAATGCAGCTAGAATTTCCTTTTCTGCTTCTGTTAGCTTCATCTTTTCAATATCCTTTTTATCATTGATTTTGAATTTAAAATTATCGTCAGCGTATTTTTTTAACCAATTAGATGCACATATAGCTCTTATTCTTAGTCTCTCGATATCTTTTTTATCTTCTAATTTATATGCCTCTTTAATTTTGTCGAAATCATTCTCATATATTTGAACCATATTGCATAGATGCCTGAATGAA
>CAZYIG010000139.1:0-1646 GCA_964647205.1 uncultured Candidatus Saccharibacteria bacterium
ATATAAATTTATATGATGCTTCCCCCCCCCGAGTTACCCTGCCAATCCTACAAAAGTTAATAATGGTTTACAGGACTTGGCATGAATATATTCGTCATTTTCCTAAAGATTTCCGCTATTCACTCGGCACAAAAATAGATTCTTTATTTTTAGAAGTGATTGAAGCCATTTTCATGGCCAGTATATTAATTAAAGGACAAAAACTTCCGCATATACAAAAGGCATCAATTAAATTGGATATGCTTAAATTTTTTCTTCAAGTCGCTTGGGAAAGTAAAGCCATCGACAATAAAAGATATATCACATTTTCTTCTCAGCTGGCTGAAATAGGTAGGATGTTGGGCGGTTGGCAGAAGCAAATAATTAATATAGAAAAAGGAAACCCCGCTAAATGCGGGGAATGAATGTAATAGCCGGGGGCAGGCGCGGGCACGAGCCAGAGCCAGTTCTCATTGAGATCGTTGTCAGTCCAGTTGAAGTTCGGCTTACCGTTCAAATTCACGTACGGGAAGTTGGCGTTGCCATTCGGATTGACCCACTGTTGCGTCCAATATCATCAATGCCACCATCCGTTGAATTCTCTCCGGATTGTATCTTGTTTGGAGCATAAAAGCTCGCCAATATTGGACACCAAGTAACCTTCATTTTTGGAGTTTACCGATGACGCTAACGCAAAGCGTTGCCCGGCGTTATTCCACATACGGTAAATCTCAGATTTCAATCGCTTGAAGCCGTAACCGCAAGCATATATTAATTTACTTTCTGGTTTTATTATATCATTTTTGTCATTTTTTTCTAATCAAAAAAAAGCCCCGCATGTCAAACTGACCATGCGGGAACCAAAGGGTTAAGGAAACCAAGGCGCCAAAAGCTATAAGCGCCCCAATTTCCAAGGGCCGGTTACTTGCCGGGGGCAGGCGCGGGCACGAGCCAGAGCCAGGACTCAACGAGACCGCAGGCAGACCAGAAGAAGAGCGGCTCACCGAACAAAAACACGAACGGGAAGAAGGCGTCGCCACCCGGAAGGACCCACGAGGCATCCGCGATGCCCACGGGGTTTGTGCCGTTGGCTTCGTACTCGGCTCGGTAGGCCTGCATCCACTGGCCTCGGTGGTCTTCGGGCTTGACGCCATACTTGGCTTCAATCGCCCTTTGGACGGCGGCCAAGTTAGGCTGATAGCCGACCTCGACCACCATGAACTCCTGGGTCTGCTCGCCCGTGAGAACCACGCCGTTGTGTTTCCAGCCCGAGCCGTAGCCGAAGTCCTCGACCATTCCCAGCAGGGTATTCTTTGGCAGATCGCCGTTGATCTTCAACACAATACGATCTCCCACTCTTGGACATTCCTTCTTGGCCATGCGATTTTCCTCCTTTCGAGAAGAATTGTCGTATCCTATTTCTATTTCTTACCCATTAAATTCAATACTTATACCCTTCAAACTATAATTTTTCTTATAATCTGAAGGGTATAAGCATGAATTATTGCAAATAACCTTATTTTATTGACAAAGAGCGATTATTTAATTCACCTTACATTATAGCAAATTTAGATAATTCTGTCAAGCAAAAAAGAATATTCTTTAAATTCCATCTATTTTAAGGCCAAAATTAATTATTTTAATTTTTTTAGAGGTATTTTAAAAAT
>CAZYIG010000140.1:0-1631 GCA_964647205.1 uncultured Candidatus Saccharibacteria bacterium
AATCTTAAAGAAGCCATTGTTTGTCATGTTCAAGGGCTTATAAAAGATAGAGAGAATATTCCCCGGGAAGAAGATGCTTTTGAGTTTATCCAAACTTTTTCAGAAAAAGAATTGGTTGCAAACGGTTGATTTTTTATGCCAAGATTGCCAATTGTAAAAACAAGAGAACTTATCAGAGTTTTAACAAGACTTGGATTTTTTGAGTATCACCGAGTCGGAAGTCATGCTCAATTTAAACATTCCGATGGCCGCAGAGTAACCGTACCTATCCATTACGGAAAAGATTTAAAAAGTGGCACTTTGCGCGGAATTTTAAGCGATATTGATATAAATGTAGAAGAATTTATTTTAATTTTAAAAAATAAGATGTAAGCGTTTGCAAAATAAACGGGGGGGGGTAGATAATTATAAGAAATAAAGGTTTAAAATTATCAAGTTTATAAATTAATCATAAAATATGAAAAAAATAATCATTGGAATAGCAGTCATCATTTTGATAGTCGCCGGAGTTTCTTATTTCGGCAAAAATTCCAGCCAGCCAACCGTCAAAGAGCCGATTAAGATAGGGGTGATTTTGCCGTTGACCGGAGACGCAGCTTTCATTGGCGAAGCTGCGAAAAATTCGGCTATTTTAGCCAAAGAAAGTTTTGGAAAGACAAAAAATACTTATGAATTGGTTTTTGAAGACGACCAAGCCGACAGCAAAAAAACCGTTTCGGCTTTCAGAAAATTGGTTGATATTGATAAGATAAGAGCTATCGGCACCGGTTTTGCCGGTCCGGGAAGCGCTGTCGCCCCGCTAGCCGAAAAAGAGAAAATCATTCATTTTTCAATTGCTTCCGATTTGAATATCGCCAAAGACAAGCCGTTTGTCTTTAATCATTGGATTAAACCGGAAAACGAGGCGGGAGTGTATATAAAAGAAGCCAAGAAACAAGGATTAAAAAAAATCGCTATGATTGCCACCAATCAACAGGGAATTATAGCAACTAGAGACGCTTTGCTTAAAGAAGAACCAGACCTTTTTATTTTAAAAAATGAACTTTTTAATCCTCAAGAAAAAGATTTCAGAACAGCTGTCATAAAGGCAAAAAATGAAGGCGCGGACGCTTTTATTATGATGCTTTTGCCCGGCCAATTAACCTCATTAGTTAAACAGATTAAAGACTTGAATATCAATGTTCCTTTAACTTCGGTTGAAAGTTTTGAATATGATTTGGAGGCTGTTCCTATGCTTGAGGGTCAGTGGTATGTTACATCAGCCGACCCGTCTGAAGAATTCACCGCAAGTTATAAAGAAAAATATAATGGTTTACCCCAGCCCGGTTCGGCTTACGCTTATGATGTGATTCGCATATTGATAACCGCTTTTGAAAAAGAGAAGACCAATGAAGGTGTCGCCAAATTTATTTCTGAAATAAAGGACTTTCTCGGAGTAACAGGCGTGTTATCGGTGGATAGCGATGGGAATATAAACAGCAAAGCCGTAATTAAAAAGATTATAAACGGGAAATTCGTGGAAGTTAAATAAAAACAGTTACGAAAATAAAAAACAGTCTCACTACAAGGGGACTGTTTTTTTGTTGAGAAAAATCGCCGAAAAAGATATAATTTCCAAATGGACATTCTTC
>CAZYIG010000141.1:0-1614 GCA_964647205.1 uncultured Candidatus Saccharibacteria bacterium
TACAGACCCATCGGCCAATGAAAATTCTTCTTCCCGTTGCGGCTTGATCCCCAACCGTTTTAGTGTCTCAGTCGGTACTACGGTATATGTCGCACCGCTATCAACCAGAAATCTTCCCTCATACTTTCGTTTTGGATTCTGCGGATTTTTTATTTTCATCAGAACATTTGTCATTCCCATATTGTCAGTAAGTATATCAGAAAAACTCACCAAAATTTATGATATGTCATCCCCGTGCCCGCCCGCCTTTGGAGGGAAGCTTGCCCTCGACTCCGATCGGGGGAGGGAATGACAATGTGTGTCAAGAACTGTGAACTGTTACCTATTTCTCGAGCGCTTCGGCAAGTTTATTCTGAGTGAAGCTTTACCGGAAATCTTTCAGTACCTCCGCGTATGCATAAAAATCACTCTCATTTCATGATTAATTTAATTCTTGTCATAAGTAAAATTCAGGTAGGGTTTAATACATGTTTACCTACAAAAAACATCAATTACGCTAACTTGCTAGCGGAAATAGCGCTTATTACGCTTGACAAATGGCCGAATTCCTGTTATTATCTTCATATATGTATATTTCCCGCTCTTTAACCACGACTATTATTGAAAAACTGACCTCTTCCAAAAAAGGGATTATTGTTTATGGTGCAAGACAAGTTGGCAAGACCACTCTTGTTCATGAAATTATAAATACGTTAAAACTTAAAACACTGGTTATCAATGGAGATCAAAGCCGTTTTATAGACATCATCACCAGCCGGGATTTAACCAAAATAAAATCACTAGTAGCAGGATATGAAATGCTTTTTGTTGATGAAGCCCAAAGAATAGCTGAAATTGGCATTAATCTTAAAATTATTTTGGACAATCTATCTAACCTTAAAGTTGTAGTTACCGGTTCATCTGCTTTGGATTTGGCCAGTAAAGTGAGCGAACCCTTGACAGGCAGGGTCTGGAGTTATCGTTTGTATCCCATCTCATTTTTTGAGTTGTCTTTATTTCAAAATAGAGCGGAGTTAAGCAATGATCTGGAAGAAAGATTGATATACGGCTCTTATCCTGAAATATTTTCCTATGAAAGCCAGTTTCAAAAACAAGAGTATTTACAAACAGTAAGCGATGCTTATTTATATCGCGATTTGATTGAATTTGGTAACTTAAAAAATTCGGCAAAAATTCGCGATCTTTTGAAACTCCTTGCCTTTCAGATTGGCTCGGAAGTGTCTTTGACTGAACTGGGCAACTTGCTTGAGATGAGTAAAGACACCGTTTCCCGCTATATTGATGTATTGGAAAAATCATTTATTATTTTTCGCCTCGGAGGTTTTTCTAGAAATTTAAGAAAAGAAGTCACCAGGATGGACAAAATATTTTTTTATGATTTGGGTATCAGAAACATTCTCATCGACAATGTAAAACCCTTAAAAGACCGAAACGATTCGGGATTTTTGTGGGAGAATTTTCTTCTTCTCGAAAGAATGAAGTTTAACGCCGGTAAACAGGATCTCGTTTCCGGTTATTTTTGGCGGACTCACACTGGTGCCGAGCTTGATTACGTAGAGGAAAAAAATGGAACGCTATACGGATTTGAGTTTAAGTCCGGAAGTAAAATAGTAA
>CAZYIG010000142.1:0-1610 GCA_964647205.1 uncultured Candidatus Saccharibacteria bacterium
GGTGACAAAATGCTTCTCCTCTTCGGTTGACGCTTCCAACATATTAAGACCCATGGGCCGTTCCATATCTGCCGGATTAAAATAGATTACATCTTCTGCTCGCTCTTTTGGCACCACGCCAAGAGCATATTCCGTAAATTCGCCGTGCGGGTCAACGATACCGATCCCTTCACCATTTTTAATATCCTGCGGGATCATGGTTTTCATTAAATTTGTTTTACCGGTACCGGTTTGGCCAATGATATAAAGATGGCGGCGGCGGTCATCGCGCTGCATTTTAATAACCGTTTCTTCTCCCCGGAAAATATTCCGCCCAATAATTAATCCTTCTTTGGGTGAATTCGCCGGCGCGGCTGATTGCTTGGCTTTGATAAATTTTACTTTGGGCGTTTCCATTTCAGTTGTTGGAAAATGGAAAAGTGAAGCTAATTCCTCAACGCTCAAAATAAATTTTCGGCTATCATCAAAAATCCGGAAAGAAAAACCGTAAAATAATTTTTTCAATTTTCGGCCCGGCGCCAAATGAATAGATTTTAAGGTATTCAAGCTCTCTGAATTAAATTGGGCAAAAGCGCTTTCCAGTTGCAGCAAAAATCCCTCGGCTTGCTCTTTTTCTTTAGCCGAAACGACTAAATTTAAATTAACATCAAAAGCAATTTTCGTTGCCTTAGCTTCTATGGCTTTAATCGTTTCCGTGTTAAGCGGCGTAACATTAGACATGCCGGTGTTTTCCACTGGCTTGGCTTCCAGCCCAATTTCTTGCGCTCCCGGACCGCTTCCGGTTGCAATATCAAGTAACTTGATAAACCAGCCCCGGTCAATTTTCATTCTTGACGCATCATACTGCCGGCCTCGCTGCATTTCCTGCGCAATTTTTCTGGCCATCTTTCGCCATTTTTTCTCGGCCAGAGGACTAATAATTAATTGAATTGCCGCTCCCTCGCCTTCCATTTCTAGCTTACTCAAAGCGTTGACGATACTGCTCAAAGCATCCATTTCTAAGCTTTGATAGGTTTTAAACGGCAAGTAAATTCCCTTCGTTGGCAAAATGTATGATGCTAAACTTACTCCTTGAGGATTAAAAATATTATAATCAAGAACTTGATGAACATCAGCCGACGGGAAAAAACCGTGAATTTGCTTTTCCATCACGTCTTTAAAGCGTTTGGGGCAGGCCACGTAAAAACAAATTTCTTCGCCCACATGCGGCACCGCAATTTCAAAAGAAAAAATTGGCTGGCCATACAGAAAAGCTTTCATGCCTCCTTCTTTCAAATTGCTCAAGCTGGAATAGAATTGTTCCATCACAGCCACCACTTCTTTAAATGGCTTACGTGATTTTTCATCAGCCGAAGCCTTAGGCAAGGAAACAGAGAACAAAATCATATTCAAGGCCCGAATTACTTTCCCTTTTCCTTTAATTAATTTATAGGCTAAATAACCACCTAAAAAAACCATGAGAAAAAACAAAGCCATGGTTAAGGGAAACAAAATTAAATTAAGATCAAATGTATTCACTTTTTAAGTTATTCTGAGGCCGAAGAATCCTATTTAAAATTTTCAAGCACCAAGCTCCAATTTACAATGAAATCTCAATGACCAAATGACTA
>CAZYIG010000143.1:0-1609 GCA_964647205.1 uncultured Candidatus Saccharibacteria bacterium
GTTTTATTTAGATTCCGGCAAAAAAGTGGAACCGATAGTTGAAGAGCTGAAAAAACAAGGCAAGAAGATAGTAACAACTAACGGTGTATTTGATATTCTTCATATAGGCCATATAAGGACATTTGAGGAAGCAAAAAGGCAAGGCGATGTTCTAATAGTTGGTTTGAATAGTGATTCTTCTGTTAAAAAGCTAAAAGGCCCTGAAAGGCCTATTAATAATGAGAACGACAGGGCAGAGGTATTAGCAGCTTTAGAGATGATGGATTATGTTGTAATATTTGGGGAAGATAATCCTATAAACCTGTTAGAAATAATAAAGCCAGATGTGCATGTAAAGTATGAAGATTATGGAAAGGATATGATAGAAGCTGAAACAGTGAAAAAGTATGGAGGAATGATATATCTGACAAAGAAGATTAAAGGTTATTCAACTACAGAGATGATTAAAAGATTGAATGAATAAACCCAGTATTAATCAAGCATCTGGAGAACCATTATAATTTGGTTCAAATCTTCCGTACATTCCTAATGGTACAACCACCCTTTCTCCAGTATCTTCATCTAATAGGTGAACGCTCCCGCTTACAAGGTCTTTTTTTGTCCATTGCCATAATCTTCCAGTCAGCGTATCTCTAACCCCGTCACAGTCATTAGGAAAGTATCTATCTGCTAAATCCAAAGCTGCTTGTAAATCAGGCGTTCTTACTACCATAATGATTTTAAGAATACTCGTTCATTTAAAAGACTTTTGACTCCATCCACTAGTTAGTTTCAAAACATTTTTAAAACAAACCAAAAACCATTTCTAAAGGAGGCAGTGAGAAATGAGACATTTCTGCTACCTCCTCGTATAACTCGGAGGTAAACAAAATGCCGTATGATCCAAATCTAGACCAGGAGAAGTTTGCTGAAACAATTGAGCTTGATTTAACAAGAATAAAAGTGAGTGTTCATTCTTACAATGATGGAATACCCAAGCTCCAGCTTTCCAGAGAGAATAGAAACCAGACTACAGGAGATTGGAGGTTTTCTAAGCTTGGAAGGATGACAAAGGATGAAGCTGAAGCTGTTTTGCCATTGATGAAAAAGGCTATTGAGAAGATGTGATTAAATTACAAATACTCATGCAGCAACTTTTATTTTGTCAATTATAGCTAATTTTTTGGAGATTGACATATCCAAATCTATTAGTTTCTTTACCAAGGGGCTTTCCAGGTTCAGTTTGTATAGCTCAGCCCTGCCAATTCTCCTGGTCTTTGTTACAATGCCTAAGTTTACAAGATCTGTCCAAAACTGGTGTAAGGTACTCCAGCCGATGTCAGCATTTTTTGCGATGTTAGTTAAACTATAGTCAAATTCCCGGTTATCTAAAAAGAAGTCTATAACTTTGACTATTGGAGAATTCCCAAATACCATCCTAAAAGATGAAATTTCTTCCATTGTGATGTATGATAATACTATCTTGTTTATATATTTTTCGAAATTTAAACGTTCACTGTAATGAACAAAAGTATAAATATCTGCTTTATTCTTTGTTCCAATCATGGACTTTAAGAAGATCATTTTAAGAAAGCTCTTTAGAAGAAGGGTTATAGGGGGAAAACACACG
>CAZYIG010000144.1:0-1589 GCA_964647205.1 uncultured Candidatus Saccharibacteria bacterium
GTTATAAGCCCGTGTCCTTTCCGCTTCGGTCATATCGGGATAGATGATGTCAAAAGCCAAAACGGACATGAAATAGGCTGACCCGGCCGGCACGTCATCTTCCCATGGATTATGGTCGCCAAGGGCAGGTCCATATTGCTCCCAATAGAAAAGATTAGTTAATATTTTATTCTTATAAGTAACTTTGCTGCCGGGATCGAGAATATAGGACAAAGCACATGAATTCATGATTTCGGCAATGCGCCAGCCCTTGGCATTATTGGTGTCGGTTTCAAGATAGGTCGTATTCTTGCATTTGCTGATCGCCTCGCTCTTCATTGTTGACCAAGGCGCGCGGGAAGCTCTCGCCCTAAGCTCCGGGTACATATCCTCGGTTGCGATCATAAACGGATGGTTGGCCGCCCTTGCTTCATCCGCCTTGAAATAATCACGCACGAAGAAAATACCGACGGCTACCACCAAAACGGCAATCACAAAAAAAATAATTTTGTTTTTGAAAATGAGTTTCATATACTTCTATTTTACACAAAACCGACGTGAATTAACAATTCACAAATACTAAAATTTTCTGGTACCGTATTTACGCTATCGTGTAAATACGGTACCAAGATAATACCCAAATTAGAATTAATTAAATGAACGAGGTAAACTAATTAACCCTTAGTTTCCGATATCTCTAATTTTTCAAAAAGGACTTTCCACACGGGGTCCAAATACAACTTCCGTATTTCTGAAACATCAAACCATCCGAGCCGTCCTACTTTTTCCGGTTCACCGGATTTCGGCTTGCCTTCCCATTCAAGCGCTTCGTAAACCATCCAATCGTGACAATTATATTTTGCATCGCTATCCTTGGGTCGGGAACATCCAAACATTAATTCAACCGGGCCTAAAATCAATTTTATTTTCCCGACGTTCAAACAAACTTCTTCTCGAACTTCCGCGATGATCTGTTTTTCAGGGTCATTGCTTTCCTTGTGGCCAGCCGGAGGCGCCCACCCCAAAGGAGCAGTCAAACGTTCAAGAAGCAATATTTTTCCCTCGTTATTTTTTATGATAATTCCAACACTGCCACCCGGACATTTTCTTTTAAAATCAGCTGTCATATCAAAACGCGACGACGCTCACAAGCTCTGCCGGTATTTAATCAGTAATTCACGAAATAATTTATTTTTGCCTGCGCCTTGAGAGAATCTATCAGAGTTTGCGACTCTTCATCCAATTTCTGACTTTTAAGCATGCTCCTTATTTGATCCATAGTTTCAATTTCCTGCCCTTCGGAAACGGTAATTTGCGAATCCTGAATATACTGCCTTATCTCATCGTCAGTCACATCAGTTTTTCCCGCCAGAAGTTTTTCCATATTTTTCTGAACCACAATCTGATTTTTAAAATCATTTAAATTCAGACCCTGGTCAGCAAGCGCCTCTTCCAACGTGCCACCCTGACTTACGATTTGTTCGCTGACATCTTTTACTACGGCATCAACTTCCTCGCTGGTTATAGTAATTCCCTTGGTAATTGCCTCGCTAACAATAAGTTTTTGAGTGATAAGCCAATCCAACGTATTTTTACCGCTATTTTTTTCA
>CAZYIG010000145.1:0-1548 GCA_964647205.1 uncultured Candidatus Saccharibacteria bacterium
TACTCCAAAAAATAAAGTGGAAGAAAAGGAATTGAAGCCGGGCGAACCGGTGGAGTTATAAAATTACTGTTGAACGATGAGCTATAAATAAAACAAGCCCTTGATATGTAGAGCTTGTTTTGATAATATGTTTTTAGCTGTGCTCGCAAGTGCCTTCACCGGCCGGCTGTCAGAACTCTGATGGCTAGAACCTTAACGTGACCTCGGCGTCGACTTTTCATCAAGCAGTAGGAGTGCAGCGTGGAGGGGGTGCCAGAATTTTGGCCCCCCGTTCTTTTCAAAATAAAAACTCGCAATTGTATAGAGGGGGGGGGAGATGTCAGAGAAAGATACGAAAGAAATTTTATTTAGCCTTTGGGAGCAGCTAGATACCTTGCCCTTTAGAGAATCATCTGTCGTTTATGATGATGAATCTGAGCCTTGTGATGATTATTACGATCCATTCGAAGGACTAGGACCGAGAGAAATGCGGGCAATCTTCTGGCTAGCGTTGCAAATGAAAATGCAGGATAAGCTCGAGAAGTTAGTTTCTATTTTAAAACGGATCCGGAACGGCGAATTATTATATCGGAACGTTTACTTGCCTAAGAAAGATGGAGGGGAAAGAGAGGTAAGTGCGCCAGGCGAGGCTCTAAAAGCGATTCAACGGAAATTGAATAAGCGGCTTTTGACGGAATTGCCGGTGAATAAAAATACGTTTGGTTTTTCCCGTGGCGGGATCGTCAACGCGATAGAGCCGCACTTGAATTCCAAGGTAATTTTATGTGTTGATTTTCAAGACGCCTTTCCGACGGTGACGAGAGAGAATTTGATGGACGCGCTTACTAACGGGAGAGTAGTTTGCCAATGTGGTCCGTGGTGGACGAAAAGCAGCTATAGCGTTGAACCGGGTATTTTTTCCTGGTACGCAGCTAATGCGATTGCCGACCTGACATTGCTGGAAGATAAGTTGCCTCAAGGAGCGCCGACTAGCCCCCGCCTTTTTGATTTTGTCTGTCGGGAGCTAGACAAAAGGTTATCAAGGCTGGCGGAGCGAGTAAATGGCGTTTATACTCGCTATGCCGATAATGTTTTTTTCTCATTAAAGTCTAAGGATCGGGTTGATAAGCTTTTATCAAGGGCGGTACTGCATGTAATTGAAGGCCGGCGGGGAGTAATGCCGAAATTTATCTGGCACAAATTTCGGATTGTCAAATTAGGGCTTAACGCTCATCGGATGCTAGGGCTGAATGTGATGGAGGGTCAAATCCATAACATCCGTTCATTCAAACGGCGATTACGCTTAATGGTTCATCATGTTTCTTGGTTGTTAGAAAAAGAAATGGATTGGGAAGGCGAATGGGAGCAACTGCGCGGGATGATGCAATTCGCTCAAGTCAAAACGCTTCCGCCAAAACTGGTGGAAGATTACAGAAAATTGGAGGAGAAAATTAACTAAAAAGCCTTGGCCAGGAAGACCAAGGCTTTTCTCTTTTATGTTTGCCTATTAAACCCGGCCGGTGTATTCGCCGGTTTGCGTGTTGACTTCAATAACGTCGCCTTCTTCCA
>CAZYIG010000146.1:0-1530 GCA_964647205.1 uncultured Candidatus Saccharibacteria bacterium
AAAAATATTAATAGTTTTTTGTTTTTCATCTTACCCCAACACCTTCTTCAACTGATTCGTCTTTATCGCATTCTTTATTTCAATCGCAATCCTTCTGCCTGTTGACATCGGCTTATTATATTTTAACCAAGTGTAAGGAGAGCCTTCAATGAAAGGGTTTGTGCCTGCAACGATTCTTGCTGATATTTCAAACACAAAAATTTCCTCTTCCGGAGTCAGGATTGTTTCAAGGCAGAATGGCCCAAACAATCCAGGCGGTGCTAATTTCTTTGATGTTTTGACAACATCTTCTCCCATCTCTATTAGCCTTGGCAAGAATGATTCACGGACAACAACCGGAATATTGCCAACAATGACATAGCTTGGGTCAATCTTCGGCAGCACAATCTGGTCTCTTGCAGAGATTCTTCCAAGCGAGTCAACATTGCTTTCATACCTTATGTCCATTCCCATAATTTCAATTTCATTTGTCAAAGACGAGTAAAAATAATGGATGAACAAAGGCACTCCGATGATATATTCCTGCAAAACATATTTTCTTAATTGGTAGGGCTTGATTTTCTTGTAGAAGTCCTTCTTGTCCTTTGCAAGGAAATCCCCCCTTCCCCCTTCCGCGCCCATGAACTTGACAATAACAAGCCTGTCAATATCCTCTGGCTTTTTGAATAAGAGGGGCACTTTCAAGCCTGATTTTGTAAGCCACTGCCTTTCCAGATACCTGTCAGATTCCCATTTCAGGATTTTCTTGTTGCCATAGTAGTTGACTTTCAGCTTTTCAACTTCCTCATAGCCCATGTAGGTTACAAAAGAGCCATGCGGAATGATTATTGCATTCTTTTTTATAAGCTCATTCTGTATCTTTGGAAAGTCCCTGTAAGAATTAAGGGTTATTATCTCATCTGCTGAATTAAACATCTTATAAGGGCTTTCTGAGCCCTTTTTGCACACAGCAATGGTTTTGAAGCCTTCGTCATGCGCTCCTTTGAATATTTGCAGTGCAGAATGAGAGCCAATCGTTGCAATTCGATATTTTGGTTGCGCCATATCATAGGAGAGATGATATATTATTTAAAGTTTACTACCATAACAATAAACAAAGTGATTATTTGCTATATGGAAAAGAACCCTATACTTATGTTAAATTTAAAGGATGGTAGATGGTAACATTTGTATTGCCGGGCTTTGAATCAATTGCCAAATGGCTTCTAAGAAACTTACAGACCAGTGAAACATAATATAAGCCAAATCCACTACCCTCTCCGCGAGTTGAGACGCCAAGCTTAAGTAAATCACTTTTAGGCATTCCTGAAGGAAAACCTTGCCCATTGTCATTGACGTTAAATTTTATAAAATCGCCTTCAAGAGGCATTTCATGAGAGATGTAATCAGCTATTGGTATAACCCCGGAAAATTGTGATATATGCACTGAAATTTTTCTATCCTCTGGCTTAGTGAATTGCTGAGCATTTTTTGCCAGATTGTATAAGGCAGAGTAAATCAAGGAGTCGAATGAATTGAAATCATCATTAA
>CAZYIG010000147.1:0-1502 GCA_964647205.1 uncultured Candidatus Saccharibacteria bacterium
GAGAAGTTTCTCCGGATGTCGGAGTTGTTTCAACCGCTTCTGTTTGCCCCGTTACATTTTCTTCTTCAATCGCCGCGGGTTCTTCAGAAATTGTTTCACTCATATCCGTCGGCGCCTCGCTGTTTTCATCAGTCGGTAAAACTATATCTTCCGCAATAGGTTCTTCCGTAGGCAGGGCCTCCACTGTTTCCTCCGGCGCGCTTATGGTTTCTTCTTCCGCCACCGGGAGCGATTCTTCCGGTTCATCCGCCGTCGGTTCGGTCGTATTTTCTACTTCGAGCATCGCATTTTCAATTACAGGTTCGGCGTCTAAACTTATGACATTATCGGGCAAGGGCTCGTCAGTTTCAGCGGCCGCAATTTTATTCGTTCGTCCCGGAGTCGGGATCGGGTCAACCCAGGCGCCGATACCATCGGGAATCCGGGCGTATGACTTGTTGGGCGGCACACTGCCGCAACTTCCTGAAGCATCGGTTGAATTTTCCTCTCCAGGACTTGGCTCAATTTCACAAAAGTCTGGATCAGCATACGAATGCGAATCAATTAGATTGTCCTCCGCATCAAACAACCTTACCGTATCCCCGGTATTATTAAGAATCGGCTTATTCATATAAACCACCAGCCAGCTCTTGCCTCCGATGATGGTCGTGGCCGGCGATGTATTTAAAGCTGTTATTACCACTTTATTGCCCTCGCCGTCGGTGGCGTCCCGGGTGTACCAGCCGGTCATATCCACCGGTTCAGTGCTGTTGTTGTAAATTTCAATCCATTCTCCTTGCGGCATATTGCTTGAGTCGTTGCCGAAATCAAATCCGTAGGCAACGCCGTCCGGCCTGGGCAGGAATTCATTTAATACCACCATCTTGCCGGCAGTAAGAATAAAGCTCATTCTTTCCTCGTCGGTGAACCCTCCAGCGCCATAAGAGATAACATTGGTCTGCCAACCCTTGAAGACAATGTCAAACCGGCATTCATCTCCGTTAGTGAAAGAATCTTGGTCAACCGGCAGTTCAATGTTGAATTTCCAGGTCCCCAAAGCAGTCAAAGCGGAAGTATCAAGCGACATCAAATTGCCGTCATATTTCTCAACCCCGTTTAATTTTGCCTGAATGCTAAGAGCGCCGCAAAAATTATCCTCGTCGGAAATTTCTTCGGTTTCAAGAGTATATTGAAAATCCATTCCGCCGCTGTTGAGCAAGACCGAGCTTTTGGAAATAGTTTCGTCCAGGCCTATTGAATTCTCATATTCATAAGAGCTTAGGGCAAAATCAAGCGAGGCGGCGGTAAAAGCGTTGTCTGATGACCCCTCGGTATCACTATAATAAGCCAGGGTCTGCCCAATGGCGAAAAGGCCAGTCCAATTCAAGGAAAATATAAGAAGCAATGCCACGCTCTTAAATAGAGGCGCTATTTGTAAAGCACCGGTTTCTTTTTTTAGAATTTTTCTTATCGGTATCCGAATTGAGCCGTCTTTCATTTTTTTAAACGAGATTTTTTGCATT